>JAEZFY010000262.1 GCA_023417265.1 Actinomycetes bacterium
CCGCCGAGCTGGGCCCCGGCTTCGAAATCGTCGAGGTCGACGTTGCCGGGCCGCCGACGTCGCTCGACCTGCGCGGCGCGGTGTGGGCCGAGTTGGCGGTGTTGCGAACGGTGCTGCAGGGCGGGCCGGCGTTCACCGTCACCGCCCCAGGCGGCGGCACCGCCACCGCCGAGTTCGCTGACGACGGCGCCCTTCGCCTGCACGTCGCCGCCGGCGACCCGCTCGACGCGGCGGTGCTCCGCAGCTACTGCACGGGAGCCGCCCACATGGCGCTCGGATGGGTGCTGCGCGAGGGGCTCGCGGTCGACGCCGACGGCGTACCCCACGATCTGACGATCCGCAGCTTCGGGGTGCTCCGCGCCGTCGACACCCCACCGATCGAGGTCGCGATCGACACCGCCGGGGGGCCGCCGGTGGCCGTCAGCGAGGCGGTGTTCGCGGCCGTCGCCGCAGCGGCATGGGCACGCGCCGGGTGTACCACGCGGTGGCCGGTCGAGCGCGCGTCGTAGCCTCGGCGCCGTGTACCAGCCGGCCGCCTTCCGCGAGGACGATGAATGGGCACGCGAGTTGATCGCCGCTCATCCGCTCGCCACCGTCGTCCATCACGCCGGGGGTGAACTCGTCGCCGATCACGTGCCGCTCCTGCTCGACCGCAGCCGCGGCCCGCTCGGGACGCTCGTCGGCCACGTCGCTCGCGCCAACCCGTTGTGGCGGTCACCCGCGGCGGTACTCGCCGTGTTCACCGGCCCCGACACCTACGTGACCCCGAGCTGGTATCACGGCAAGGGCGAGCACGGCGAAGTCGTGCCGACCTGGAACTACGGCGTGGTCCACGCCCACGGCACGCTCCGGGCGGTCGATGATCCCGGCACGGTGCTCGGCATCGTCGCCGCGCTCACCCGCGTGCACGAGGCCGACCGCCGCGAACCATGGGCCGTCGACGACGCTCCCGCCGAGTACGTCGAGCGGATGCTGCGGGCGATCGTCGGCATCGAGATCGACATCACCCGGCTCGACGCCAAAGCCAAGTTCCGCCAGAACCGCGGCGACGCCGATCGCGTCGCCGTCGCGGCCGGGCTCGATGCCGACGGCCGAACCGCGGCAGCTCAAGAAGTCCGTCGACGACGGGCGATCAGATAGGCCGCGATCGCGGCGACCAGCACGACGACGACGATCGCGATCCACAGCGCGGTGCCACCGCCGTCGGGTTCGTCGGCTGGGATGTCAGCGAGGATGGTGAACGAGGGCAGCATGGCGCTCCTTGCCGTGTGACGCGTGGACGTTGGCGACGCCGAACACCAGCGTCAAGAGGACGGGGAACTCGAGGTACGCGTGGTAGCTGGCGACCGCCCCGTACATCGTCTTCCCGGTGCGGTAGTCGTGCAGCATCAGCAACGCCAGCGCGGCCGCGCCGAGCACGCAGACCGCAAGCAGTCTGCCGCCGCGCAGCTCCGGCACCCGGCGTTCGAAGGCGGCGGTGGCCGCCGGTGCGTGGCGTGGGAAGAACCACACCCACACCACGTAGTGCATCGTCTGCATGAACGCGAACACGACGAGAAAGCGTGCGCCGATCGCTTCGGTCGCCCATGCCGGCGGCGTGTAGGCGCTGCTCAGGCTGGCCGGGGTGAACGTGCCCAACGGCCCGAGCCGAGCGGTCGTGCCGCGCAGCACGCGGTCGAACGCGCCGACCAGCACCAGTGCAGGAAGCACCGCCACCCACGCCAGGTTGACCGCCCGGAACACGTTGCGGCCCGCGGGTAGCCGGCGCGACCACTCCCACAGGAAGCACAGCGGAACGATGTTGTGGAGGTGTACCAAGACGACGAAGTGGTAGTCGAGCAGCGTCAGCGACGCCGCTGCCGCGGCCCCGAGCGCGACCCAGCCGGCAGCTGCGGCTGCTCGGGCCAGGGTTGCACGAACCCACCACCACGCCGCCGCGAGCAGCGCGTAGGCCGACAGCACCTCGACCCGCCGCGCGCGCACGCCGCCGTCAGGCCACACCCGACACGCGGCGATCACGGTGATGAAGACGAGCAGCAAGACCAGCAGGCGGCCGGTGAGCACGTCGCCGAACCGGCCGGCGACGTAGCGCAGTTCGAATCCGTTGTGGACGATGCCGAACACGGTGAGGCCGAGGACGGCGGTCAGCGCCGGCTGCCGGAGGGCGAGCCCCATCGCCAGGGCCGCGGCACCGGCGAGGACGAGACCCGCCCGACGCACACCCGGCGCGGCCGGCACGTGTACGGCGTCCGCCAGCACCACGGCCATCGCCCGACCCTACTGCGGCCATACTGCGCCGATGCCGTATCCGGCGGCACTGCTGCTGACGCTGCTCATCGAGGTTCCGCTCTACGTAGCGCTGCTCGCCGCACCGGCCGATCGCCGTCCGGCATTCGTCGCCGCGATCGGTGCCAACCTGGTCACCCATCCGACCGTGTGGTTCGTGCTCGACCGCGCCGACGCGAGCTACTGGCTGCTGTTGGCGATCGCCGAAGTGGCCGCCGTGATGGTCGAGGCGCTGCTCTTGGTGGGGTGCCGCCGATTCGGTGCGGCACGCCACGTGGCAACCGTCGCCACGCTGGCCAACGCGGCCTCCTGCCTGGCCGGCCTGCTGTGGATGGCTGGGTGACCCGCGCGACGCTCAGCTGGCGACGGTGCGGTAGGCGTGGGTGACGTACGGCAGTTCGAACTCGGCCGGGAACGCGGCGACGAGCTCGCGCACCGCCGTGGCGACCTCGTGCTGTCGGGCCGGCGTGGCGCTGGCGAGATAGCTCGTCGACAGCACGCGCAGCACGAGGGTGTCGGCGTCGACCGGCTGCCGGTAGCTCGTGTCGAAGCGTTCCAGATCACGGAACCGCGGATGCGCGGCGGCGGCGAACTCGGCCGGCCAGTCGCGCTCGATGTTGCGCGGCACGCCGTACTCCTCGCGGCGGTCCCACCCGAAGATCGCGTTGAGCTCGCGCAACCAGTCGACGCTCGCGTCGCGCTCGTTCCAGATCATCCCGAACCCGCCGCCGGGGCGGATGACGCGGGCCAGCTCGTTGGTGGCCGCGGCGACGTCGAACCAGTGGAACGCTTGGGCGACGGTGACCGCGTCGACGGAGCCGTCGGCGAGTGGCAGCGCTTCGGCGGTGCCGTCGACGATCGGCACGTCGGGTAACGCGGCCGCGAACTCGGCGCGCATCGCCGGCGACGGGTCCACGGCCGTGACCGCAGCCCCGGTGGCCACGAGCAGCCGCGTCAGCTTGCCGGTGCCGGCGGCGAGGTCGACGACGTCGCGGCCGGGGCCGATCGCAAGCCCATCGACGAGCCAGCCGACGGCGTCGGACGGGTACGAGGGGCGACCGCGCTCGTACACCGACATGTCGCCGCCGAAGCCGGCGGCCGACGTGGGATGGACGCCGCTCACGCGCCGTTCAGACGAACAGCTCGGCGATCTGGATCGCGTTCAGTGCGGCACCCTTGCGGAGGTTGTCGTTGCTGACGAACAGGGCCAGGCCACGGTTGTCGTCGACGCTCGAGTCCTGGCGGATCCGGCCGACGAAGGACGGATCGTTGCCGGCTGCGTCGAGCGGGTTCGGCACGTCGGTGACGACCACGCCCGGGGCGTCCGCCAGGATCTCGGCGGCCCGGGCGGCCGTGATCGGGCGGCGGAACTCGGCGTTGAGGGCGAGCGAGTGACCCGTGTACACGGGCACCCGCACGCACGTTCCGGACACTCGCAGGTCGGCGATGTCGAGGATCTTGCGGCTCTCGTTGCGGAGCTTCTTCTCCTCGTCGGTCTCCCCCTCGCCGTCGTCGACGAGCGAGCCGGCGAGGGCGACGACGTTGAAGGCGATCGGCTTGACGTACTTGGCGGGCGCCGGGAAGGCCACCGCCGAGCCGTCGTGCGTGAGCTCGGGCGCCGTGGCGTAGACCTCGCGCACCTGCTTGTCGAGTTCGTCGACGCCGGCCAGCCCGCTCCCCGACACGGCCTGGTACGTGGCCGCGATCAGACGCACCAACCCGGCCTCGTCGTGGAGCGGCTTGAGCACCGGCATCGCTGCCATGGTGGTGCAGTTGGGGTTGGCGATGATGCCCTTCGGGGCCGAGCGGGCGAGGTGACCGTTGACCTCGCTCACGATCAGCGGCACGTCGGGGTCCATGCGCCAAGCCGACGAGTTGTCGATGACGACCGCCCCGGCCGCGGCGAACCTGGGCGCCAATGCCCGGCTGCTCGTGGCGCCGGCCGAGAACAGGGCGATGTCGAGCCCGGCTGGGTCGGCCTGTTCGGCATCCTCGACGGTGATCTCGGCGCCCTTCCACGGCAGCGTGGTGCCGGCCGAGCGGGCCGAGGCGAAGTAGCGCATGGTGTCGACCGGGAAGTTGCGCTGCTCGAGGAGGCGCCGCATCACGCCCCCGACCTGACCCGTCGCACCGACCACACCCACGTTCAAACCCATACCCGCCAGGCTACGGCCGGCCATCGCCCCCGTCGCGTAGCGTTTGTCAGGCAGGCCCGCTGGTCGTGGGCGTCAGGCGACGCGGGCGACGAGCCACCAATGCGCCGGGTTGACACCCTCGAACGTGCGCATCTCGGCGCCGAACGCACGCAGCTTGCTGGCCGGATTGGTCCACACCTGGACGTCGGTGAGGCGCGGCCCGAGGGGCCCGGTGACCTGATCGGGATGGATGCGCGACACCTGCCAGGCGAGCCGGGTCAGGTTCCGGCTGCGGCTCGCCCACGTGCCGACGCCCGGGATCCGGTACACGCCGCGCACGAGCTTGCCGGCCGGCACGAGCACCGCGTCGGAGCCGCTCGGCCCGCGGAAGTTGAGGGCGACCGAGCCGCCCGGCTTGACGACACGGACGGCCTCGGCCGCGAGGTCGAGGGCGTCGTCGTAGCTGGCGTGCTGCAGCGTGATGTAGCTGAACGCCAGGTCGGCGGACGCGGCGGCGATGTTGAGCGAGCGCCCGTCGGCCACTTCGAGGGTGCGCAGCCGTTCGACCTTGCCGAACCGGCCGACCGTCTCGTAGCAGCGCTCGAGAAAGCCTTGGTCGAGGTCGCAGGCGACGACCGAACCGAACTCACGGGTGAACGCGCAGGTCATCCGCCCGATGCCCGACCCGATCTCGACCAGGGTCTGGTCCTGGGTGTGCTCGCCGCGCAGGCCGAACACTTCGAGGTACGCCGGCACCTCGTGGTCGCCGGTGGCAACGAACTCGGCAAGCGTGAGGTCGTGCCCGCCGACGTTGTTGAACACCCATCCGGTGGAGCGCACGACGTCGTCACCGGAGTCGAGTTGTTCCGAGACGCGCCCAGCCGCCTTCCAAGGCAGTTGCTGGCTCGTGCGCCGTGACATGGCCCGTCAGTCTGCCACGCCCCAACGCCCCCCACCCAACGCCCCCCCTCGCAGCGGACCGCCGTTGCCGTTGGTTCGCGAGCGGCGGCGTGGAAGGAGCCGCGAACCACCCAGCCTGGATCATGGGGGCTCGGTTCCGAGTCAGATTCGTCGAGTGCAAGGCGCGGGAGGGCGACGTTGACTTCGGTCAACGAGCCCGATCCGCAACGCAGCAATCGGCGAATCTGGCCGGAACCGCTACTTGCGGTCGGGGAGGGGGGCAGAGTAGGCGGCCCCGGAGTCGAGCCCGAACGCAGTGTGCAGCGCCAATGCCGCGCGCTCGAGGTCGTTGGTGGCGATCACGACCGAGATGCGGATCGTCGACGTCGAGATCATCTCGATGTTGATGCCTTCGTCGGCGAGCGTCCGGAACATCTTGGCGGCGATGCCGGGCGACGTCTTCATCCCGGCCCCGACGAGCGACACCTTGGCGATGTCGGCGTCGTGGGTGACCCCGTCGGCGCCGATCTCGCGAGCGATCCGCGACACGATCTCCTCGGACACGGTCATGTCGGCGAGCGGCACGGTGAACGAGATGTCGGTGGTGCCCTCGATCGACGTGTTCTGCACGATCATGTCGACGTTGACGTTGGCGTCGGCGAGCGGCTCGAACAGACGCGCCGACACTCCCGGCTGGTCGGGCACCTTGAGCACCGTCACCTTGGCTTCGCTGACGTCGGTGACGACACCGGAGATGATCGGATCTTCCATCGCGGGTTCCTCCGTGGTGACCCACGTGCCCGGCTCCCAGGTGAAGGCCGAGCGGACGTGCAAGGGGACGTTGTGGTTGCGGGCGAATTCCACCGACCGCAGGGCGAGCACCTTCGAGCCGGCGCCGGCCATCTCGAGCATCTCGTCGAAGTGGATCTTGGTGAGCTTGCGGGCCTGTGGCACGATCCGCGGGTCGGCCGAGAACACGCCGGTGACGTCGGTGTAGATCTCGCAGGCGTCGGCGCCGGGC
>JAEZFY010000286.1 GCA_023417265.1 Actinomycetes bacterium
GAGTCGCTCAGCGCGTCTCCCTCCGCTACGGCAACCCAACCCCGCCACGAAACGCTCAAGCCAGGACACGAACGATGCTCGACACGAACCTCTCCACCGCCCTCCGCCAGCACCTCACCAACCTCAAGTTCCCGATCGAGCTGGTCGCCACGCTCGACGCCGGCGCCAAGTCGACGGAACTGCGCGAGCTGCTCACCGAGATCGCCGGACTGTCGGACCTCGTCAGCGCCCGCTTCGACGGCACCGCCGAACGGGCCCCCTCGTTCCGCATCCAACGTGCCGGCACCGAGATCGGCGTGACGTTCGCCGGCATCCCGCTCGGCCACGAGTTCACCTCGCTCGTGCTCGCCCTGCTGCACGTCGGCGGGCATCCGCCCAAGGTCACCGATGAGGTGGCCGAGCAGATCCGCGCCCTGCCCGGCACCTACGAGTTCGTCACGTACATGTCGCTGTCGTGCCAGAACTGCCCCGACGTCGTCCAGGCGTTCAACGTGATGTCGGTGCTCAACCCGAACATCACCCACACCGCCATCGACGGGGCGCTCTTCCAGGCCGAGGTCGAGGCCAACAAGGTGATGGCCGTCCCCACCGTGTTCCGCCGCAACGGCGACGAGCTCGAGCTGTTCCACAGTGGGCGCACGTCGGTCGAGGAACTGCTCACCAAGCTCGACACGGGCGCGGCCGCACGGGCCGCCGCCGAGATCGACGCCAAGGACGCCTTCGACGTGCTCGTCGTCGGCGGTGGGCCGGCCGGCGCGGCGGCCGCGATCTACACCGCCCGCAAGGGCGTGTCGACCGGCGTCATCGCCGAACGCTTCGGCGGCCAGGTGCTCGACACGATGGCGATCGAGAACTTCATCTCGGTCCCGTACACGGAGGGCCCGAAGTTGGCCGCCGCGCTCGAACAGCACGTGCGCGAGTACGACGTCGACATCATGAACGTCCAGCGCGCCAAGCGGCTCGTCCCGGCCGCCGAGCCGGGCGGGCTGATCTCGATCGAGCTCGAGAGCGGGGCGACGCTGCGTTCGCGCACGGTCGTGCTCTCCACCGGCGCCCGCTGGCGGCACATGAACGTGCCCGGCGAAACCGAGTACCTCAACAAGGGTGTGGCCTTCTGCCCGCACTGCGACGGGCCACTGTTCAAGGGCAAGCGGATCGCCGTGATCGGCGGCGGCAACTCCGGTGTCGAGGCGGCGATCGACCTGGCCGGCATCGTCGAGCACGTCACCTTGATCGAGTTCGACACCAAGCTGCGTGCCGACGAGGTGCTCCAGCGCAAGCTGCTCAGCCTCCCCAACGTCACCGTGATCCTCAACGCCCTCACCACCGAGGTGCTCGGCGACGGCGAGAAGGTCACCGGCCTCGTGTACCGCGACCGTGACGACCAAGAGGAGCACACCGTGCCGCTCGCCGGGATCTTCGTCCAGATCGGGCTGCTCCCGAACACCGACTGGCTCACCGACTCGGTGGCTCTCAGCAACCGCGGCGAGATCGTCATCGATGACCGCGGGGCGACGTCGGTTCCGGGGGTGTTCGCCGCCGGCGACTGCACCACCGTGCCCTACAAGCAGATCGTGATTGCGATGGGCGCCGGTTCGACGGCTGGCCTGTCGGCGTTCGATCACCTGATCCGCACGAGCGCCCCCGAACCCGCGCTGGTGTGACCCCCGACCCTCACCGCATCACCACGCCCGGATGAACCTGCGCAGCCTCGAATACCTGGTGGCGCTCGCCGACCACCGGCACTTCGGGCGCGCCGCCGACGCGGTCTTCGTCACCCAGCCGACGCTGTCGGCGCAGATCAAGAAGCTCGAGGGTGAACTCGGCGTCGAACTCGTCGAACGGCGCTCGCGGGGCGTCCTGCTCACCGACGTCGGCGAGCGCGTCGTCGCCCGGGCGCGGGTGCTGCTCGGCGAGGCCGACAACATCCGCCAGCTCGCCCGGCTGGCGGAGAACCCGGAAACCGGCAGCCTCCGGCTGGGTGCCTTCCCGACGCTCGGCCCGTACCTGTTCCCGCACGTCGTGCCCGCCCTGCGGCGCCAGTTCCCGCAGCTCGAGCTGCTGCTCGTCGAAGAGAAGTCCGATGTGCTCCACGCCCAGCTGCGGGCCGGCAAGCTCGACGCCGCCCTGCTGGCCATGCCGAACCCACTCGGCGGGTTGCACGAGGAACCGCTCTTCGACGAGGACTTCCTGCTCGCCGTCCCGGCCGGGCACCGGCTCGCCACCGAACGCGCCGTGCCGGCCTCGGCGCTCGTCGACGAGAGCGTGCTGCTTCTCGACGAGGGGCACTGCTTGCGCGATCAGGCGTTGAGCGTGTGCCAGCTCGCCGGCGCCGAAGAGCGGATCGGGTTCCGGGCGACGTCGCTCGAGACGTTGCGCCAGATGGTCGCCTCGGGCACGGGCGTCACCCTGCTGCCGCGATTGGCGGTGAGCGCGCCGGTTCCCGAATCACCCGACATCGCGCTCGTCGACCTCACCCCCCGGCCGAGCCGCCGGATCGCCCTCTACTGGCGCACGTCGAGCGTGTACGCCGACCTGCTCGGCCGGCTCGCCAGCGTGCTGCGCGGCTTCGACCCGGCGCTCGTGCACCCGGTGCCGCCGCTGGCCGCCGCCGGTTGACGACGGGCGTACGCTCGCGATGTGGGCGTCACCCGACCCGAGCCCGAACCGGTGGCGCTGCCCGGCACCACCGCCGACCGGCTGACGTCGATGACGGGCAATGCCTGGCCGATCAACCCGGTGTGCCCGTGGTGCGGCGGGACCGGGGTCGCCACCGTGATGGGTGTCGCCGTCGACGACTGCTGCCACCCGTTCGGGTCGGCCGGCGCTCAGCCCTCACCCGAGTAGCTGCCGACGCTGAAGATGTTGCCCTCCGGGTCGCGCACCGAGAACACCATCGTGTCCGGCGCGTAGTCGGGTGTCATCGGCTCTTGCACGACCTCCACCCCGGCCGCCTGGCAGCGTGCCCACACGGCGTGCGGGTCGGGCGTGACGAGGTACAGCGACTCGGCGCCGGTGGGGCGTTGCGAGTACACGTTCCCGGGACGGTTGGCGCTGCCCGCCTGGAGCGTGCCGCCGCCCGGCCACGTCAGCTGGCTGTGGTGGATGATCGCCGGGTCGGCGTCGTCGGGAACCACGAGCTCGGCGTGGAACCCGAGCACGTCGGTGAGGAAGGCGATCCCGGCGGGGGCGTCGGCGTAGTTCATCGCCGCCCAGATCGCACCCGCCGGTGCCGGTCCGCCGGTCACCGTGAAGCCGGAGCCGTCGGCGCGGGCGGCGTACTGGCCGACGTCGACCTGCTCGATCTGCTGGGAGAGCATCCAACGGTGGCCGTGCGGATCGATCAGCGTGCCGTGGCGGGCACCGTGGGGTTGGTCGGCCGGCTCGCCCTGCGGTGTCGCCCCGGCGGCCACGGCCCGGGCGTACACGGCGTCGACGGCGTCGACGGTGAGGTGCAGCGTGATCGCTGTGCCGCCGAGCGTCGGCGGTGCCACCACACCGAGATCGGGATACTCGTCGGACAGATAGATCGCGACCTCGCCGATGCGCAGTTCGGCATGCCCGATCCGACCGTCGTCGCCGACCACCCGCAGCACTTCGGTGGCGCCGAACACGTCGACGTACCAGGCGAGCGCGGCGGCGCCGTCGCGAACACAGACGTAGGGGACGAGCGCGGTCGCCCGGGTGGCTGCGGGCACCGGGCTGGGTGCGTTGCTCGGCGTGGCAGTGCTCATGGTGATGTTCCTTTCGGGCAGGTCGATCGTGGGGGCGAGCGCGGCGACGAGCCGGGCCCGCAGCTCGCGGGCGAAGTCGGGACGCGGGTCGAGCGGCTCGACGGGTGTGGCGAGGGCCTCGAAGGGGTCGTTCACGGCGCCTCCTCCTGCTGGTCGGTGGGGTAGCCGGCACGGAACGCGGCTTTGGCGCGCACGAGCAGCACCTCGGTCGCACCCTCGGTGCGCCCGAGCAGGTCGGCGACCTGACGGACCGGCAAACCATCGAGGTAGCGCAGCGTCAGCGCGCTGCGGTGATGCGGGCCGAGCGTGGCGAGCACGGACCGGGCAGTGAGCGCATCGAGTTCGACCGCCCACGGGTCGTCGGGCGCGGCCGGTTCGGCGGCGACGACGGCGAGCGCCCGCTCGTCGCGCTCGCGGCGGCGCCAGTGGTCGGCCAGCTTGTGCCGGGCGACGCCGATCAGCCAGGCGACGCTCAGGTCGGCCACGGTGCCGCGACGGACGGCGTCGGCGGCGGCCAGGAACGTCTCGGAGGTGAGGTCTTCGGCGACCGCGATCGACGGTGTGCGCGCGGCGAGGTACCCGTAGACCTGGGGGAGCGCGGCGTCGTAGAGCTCGACCAGGGCGTGGCGTTGCTCGCCGGACGACGCGGGTGCGGACTCGATCACCACGGTCTACATCGCTCCGGCCGGGCGAACTCCTACACCCGCGATCGGCAGATCAGGAGTACAAGCCGGCCGGGTTGGCGGGGCGGCCGATGGTGTCGGGGATCGGGCACGGGGCGAGCACCGGCGCGCCAGGTGCCCACGGCGCCGGGCAGGGGCGATGTTCGAGCGCGGCGACCCAGCGGGCCAGATAATCGGTCTGGCCCCACGCCCCGGCGGTGGTCATGTGGATGCCGTCCCACAGCCACGCCGTGCCCGTGCCGAGCGTGTACGTGCGCCAGTCGGCGAGCCGTACGTCGCCATATTCGGGGCGCGCCGTGAGCGCACCGAGCAGGGCACTGTTGCGGTCGAGATGCCCGAAGTCGGACAACGCCGTGTAGTTCTGCCAGATGATGGTGTGGGCGCCGACGCCGCGGGCACCGTTGACGACACGGTCGAAGGCGAGTTCGAAGCGGCTGGCGTCGTTGTGCCCGGCGGTGATGACGACGTAGTCGAACCGAGCCCCGGTCGCGGCGAGGCCACGCAGCACGTCGACCGCGGTGGGCGGTGGGCGGGTGATGCCGGGGCTCGTGCACGACACCTCGTGGAGGCGGCGGCACCCGGCGGCTTCGAGCCGATACGACGTGTCGGCGAGGGCGGCCAGCGACGCCGGGGTGATCGCCACGCCGCGCAAGCCGGAGTCGCCGATCAGCAGCACCCGGGCCGGCGTGTAGTCGTTCGCTGCCGGGGGTTCGGGGGCGCCAACCGGGCTGCCGGTGAAGTAGCCGGTGAGATCGACGACGAGATCGGTGCCGACGCTGGCGTAGTACGCCGCCCCGCGGGTGCTGATCGGGGTGATCGCCAGGTTGGCGAGCGTGTGCTCGGCGTGCGGCGGGTTGACCGCCGACGCCAGCGGGCGCGGCGTGCCGGCGGGGTAGGCGGTGACGAACCCGGCCCGGTCCGGCCGCGTCACCGTGACGTTGGTGGCGAGCGCCGCGGCGGCGACCGGCGCGGCGATCTCGATCGTGCCGCGCGACCAGATCCGGCCCGTGTGGCGGGTGTCGCCGAGGCGGGCCGGGGTGACCGGTACGAACAAGCCGTCGCTCGACTCGGGCGCGCCGGCGCCCGTAAAGCCACCGCTGACGTCGACCACGAGGTAGCCGCCGGCCCGGTCGTAGAAGCTCACCGCCCCATCGATCACCGGCGCGACCACGGTGGCGGCAACCGCCCCGAAGCCGGCGGTGTTGAGGAACGAGGTTCCCTGACTGCTCGCCACCGAGACGTGCCCCGGCGTGCCGACGCCGACGTGCGTGACGTTGACGGCCAGCGCCGCCGCCCCGGCGAGCGCCGGCGGAACCGGCACGCGGGTGACCGTCCCGGGCGGCGACGCAGGCGCGCCGCCGTCACGGGCGTCGAG
>JAEZFY010000335.1 GCA_023417265.1 Actinomycetes bacterium
TGGCCAGCCTGCTTGCGGGCGTGGTCGTCACGCCGGTGACGCCGTCCGGCCCTGCCGCGGCGGCCCCGCCCGGCGACGACGCGGTGGTGGCGTTCGTGGTCAATGGGGTCGGCAACGGTCACGGACGTGGGCTCAGCCAGTGGGGTTCGTTCGGGCGGGCGCTCGCCGGTCAGAGCTACGGCGACATCCTCGCCACGTACTACGGCGGCACCGCCACCGGGGCGCGGCCGGGCGCCAACGTGCGCGTCCGGCTGACCGGTTGGGACAACGCCGGCACGTTCGGTGTCGTGTCGAGCGCCGGGGCGGCGGTGTGGAACGGGGTCGGTGGATACCGCTCGCTGATGGCCGTCGAGACCGCACCGAACACGTTCACGGTGTACGGCTCGACCGCGGACATCGGCTGCCCGGCGCAGGCCGGCCTGGTGGTGCCGAAGCAGACACTGCAGCTCGGCGCCACCGGTGCGACGGTCACCCAGATGCAGCGCGTACTGGCGTTCTTGGATCACGACCCCGGCGGTATCGACGGCAGCTTCGGGCCGATGACCCAGACCGCCGTGCTCGGCTTCCAAGCCGCTGAGGCGTTGCCCCAGACCGGGGTGTGGGACAGCGCCACCTGGACGCGCGCGCAGCAGCGCGTCGACGAGCGGGGAAGCGGCGCGCTGGCCTGGGCGACCGTGGGTAGCGACGTCTCCGGCCCACTGCGGTTCAGCACCACCGCATCCGAATCCGGCCCCGCCGGCGACACGCTCGCGCTCTGCAAGGCCGACTCGAGCGTCGTGCACTACCGCGGCGCGGTCGAGTTCCACCACACCAACGATGGCAACCGGGTCGTCAACGAACTGAGCGTCGAGTCCTACCTGCGCGGGGTCGTGCCCAACGAGTCGCCGGCCCACTGGGGCGATGCCG
This sequence comes from Actinomycetes bacterium, assembly GCA_023417265.1. Taxonomy (GTDB): domain Bacteria; phylum Actinomycetota; class Acidimicrobiia; order Acidimicrobiales; family Ilumatobacteraceae; genus Ilumatobacter. The sequence continues at coordinate 907 of JAEZFY010000335.1, forward strand.
GCGGGGGCGCGGGCATGCACGCCCTGCGCGCCCAGTCGGTGGCGGCGCGCTCGTTCGCGCTCTCGCAGGGCCGTTACTCGTACGCCGGCACGTGCGACACGTCGTCGTGCCAGGTGTACGACGGGGCGGCCAGCCGGGTGTCGCCGACGTCGGGTGTCCGCGGTCTCGAGAAGCAGCAGACCGACCAGGCGATCGCCGACACGGCCGGGGAAGTGCGGGTGTGGCCGAGCGGGCCCAACGCCGGGCGCGTCGTCTCCACCGAGTTCTCGGCGTCGAACGGCCCGTACACCGCGGGCGGTGCGTTCCCCTCGGTCGACGACGCCGCCTACGACGACCAGCCCGGTAACCCGCTGCACCGCTGGACCCGCATCATCGATGCCGACCGGTTGGCCGAGGTCTACGGCCTGAGCCGCGCCGACGCGATCCGCACCGCCGCCGACCCGTCCTCGCCGTACCGCGGGATCTGGGCCAATCGGGTGACGCTCGGCGACGGGCGGGCGGTCAGCGCGTGGGACTTCCGCAACGCCTTCAGCCTGCCCGCCCCCGGGTTCGAGCTGGTGCCGATCACGCGCGCGACGGCGAGCGCGGCGACGTTCGCCTTCATCGGCGACTCGGTGGGCGTCGGCATCGCCGGCACCGACACCGGACCGTTGCGGGTCCTGCTCGAGGGCGTCCACGCCGGCCAGTTCTGGAACTCCCGCGGGGGGCGGACCACCGGCGGCGGCACCGATGACGGGGCCGACGTGGCGGCCACGGTGCCGGCCGGCACCGACCTCGCGGTGGTCGAGCTCGGCTACAACGACACGCCCTCGCAGATGCCCGGCCGGATCGACGCCGTGATGCAGGCGCTGCGCGACCGCGGCGTCCGCCAGGTGCTGTGGACCACGGTCTCGCAACGTCGCGCCGGCACCGACTACGCCACCACCAACGCCGCCATCCGCGCGGCCGCCGCGCGCTGGCCCGAACTCGCGGTGATCGACTGGAACGCGGCCAGCGAGCACGCCGCAGCGGGCCGCTGGTACACCGACGGGGTCCACCTCACCACCACCGGCAACGCCGAGTTCAGCTTGTGGTTGCGCGAGCACATCCTCGGTGCCACCGCCCGCCCGGTCGCCGCCGGCACCACGTACCGCGTGCCGGTGGTCGGCCAGGCCGGCATCCCCCAGGGCGTCGACGCCGGCACGGTCGGGCTCGGCGGGGTGGCCCTCAACGTCACCGCCGTCAACCCTGCGGCCCCCGGGGGGCTGCGCGGCTGGGACGGCGGGGCCACCCAGCCCGACACGTCGTCGGTGAACTTCATGAGCGCCGGAGCGGTCGAACCCAACGCCGTCGTCGTGCCGTTGTCGCCCGGCTCCACCGACGTGTGCGTGTTCGCCAAGGAGCGCACGCACGTGATCGTCGACGTCACCGGCACGTTCCCCGCCGATCCGGCCGACCCGACCGGGTCGGGCGTGCTCCGACCGGCCGCCGGGCGGCTGCTCGACACTCGGGCGAGCGTCGCGGTCGCCGCCCAGGGCATCGTCCGGGTCCCCGTCTTCGGTCAGGTCGGGGTGCCGACCGAGGGGGTTGCCGGGGTGGCCCTGAACGTGACCGCGGTCGAACCCCGAGCACCCGGTTGGTTGCGCGTGTGGGACTGCGCCGCGCCTGAGCCGGATACTTCCTCGGTCAACTACCTGCGTCCCGGGGCGGTCGAGCCGAACGCCGTGATCGTGCCGTTCGGGCCCGGTTCCACCGGCGAGGTGTGCGTTCGTTCGCTCGCCGAGTCGCACGTGCTCGTCGACGTCGCCGGGTGGTTCGCCGGGGGAGTCCAGAATGCGGCCGGGCGGGCGGTCGACACCCGGGCGACGACGCCGCTCGGGGCCAACGGTGTGCTCCAGGTGCCCGTGCTGGGGGTGGCCGGGGTGCCGGCCGAAGGGGTCGCCGGGGTGGCCCTCAACGTCACTGCGGTCGATACGTCGGCGCCCGGGTGGCTGCGGGTGTGGGACTGTGCGGCGCCCGAGCCGGCGACCTCGTCGGTCAACTTCCTCGGTGGGGCCACCGAGCCGAATGCAGTGATCGTGCCACTCGCCCCGGGGTCGGGCACGGTATGCGTGAAGACGCTGGTGGCCACCGACGTGATCGTCGACGTCGCCGGATGGTTCGATCGCGGTGTCGCCCCGGCCGCCGGCCGGATCGCCGACACCCGCTACGGGATCGGCCCGCTCCCACCCTGAGCTCGGCGTGAGTCAGGTCGTGTAGTCGGCGTTGATGCGCACGTAACCGTCGCTCAGGTCGCACCCCCACACCGTGGCCGTCGCCGAGCCCGTGTTGAGCGTGACCCCGATCGTCACCGCGTCGCCGCGCATGTACTCCTCGAGTGCGTCGAGGGCCGCCGGCTGCGGGAAGACCTCGACGTCGCCGAACCGGATCGACACCCGGTCCTGGTCGATGTCGGTGTCGTCGTGGCACTTGCCGATCGCCATGGCCACGCGCCCCCAGTTCGGGTCGGCGCCGTGCACGGCGGTCTTGACGAGCGGCGAGTTGACGATCGACTTGGCGACCCGTTTGGCCTGGGCGGCATCGCGAGCGCGCTCGACGTGGACCTCGATCAGCTTGGTGGCACCCTCGCCGTCGCGGGCGATCATGATCGTGAGCTCGTAGCAGGCGACGGCCAACGCCGCTTCGAGGTCGCCGAGTGCCACGGGGCCGGCGGCCCCGCTGGCGAGGACGACCGCGGTGTCGCTGGTAGAGGTGTCGGTGTCGACCGACACGCAGTTGAACGTGCGCGCCACGACTCGCCGGAAGATCGCGTCGAGGTCGGCAGGTGCGACCTCGGCGTCGGTGAGCAGGACCGCGATCATGGTCGCCATGTCGGGTTCGATCATCCCGACGCCCTTGGCCATGCCCACCACGCGGGCGGGGCCGTCGCCGATCGGCACCGACACCACCTTGGGCACGGTGTCGGTGGTCATGATGCCGCGCGCGGCGGCGTCGGCCGACGTTCCCGCGGGGGCGCTCGGGAGCGCGGCGATGCCGGCGCGGATGACGTCCATCGGGTAGCGCCGGCCGATCACGCCGGTCGAGGCGACGAGCACGTCGTCGGAGCGGGCGCCGATCCGGGCCGCAACACCGGCCACCAGCTCGTGGGCGTCGGTCTCGCCGTCGGGCCCATTGGCGACGTTGGCGTTCTTCGACACGATGACCAACGCCTGGGCGTGGCCCGATTCGAGGTGCTCGCGGGAGATCTTGACGCTCGGTCCGGCGAAGCGGCTGCGCGTGAACACGCCGGCCGCGGGTACCGGTCGGGTGGCGGTGATGACGACGAAGTCGTCGGTGGTGTCCTTGATGCCGACGTTGGCGACGTGGGCGGTGAACCCGCCCGGCAGCTCGGTCACGGGCTCAGTCGAGCTCGTCGAGATGCGCCCGAACCTTGCCGAACACCGAGGCGAGCGCCTTCAGTTCACCCGGCTCGAGTAGGTCGACGAGGTGCGTGCGCACGCTGCGGACGTGCGGCTGAAACGCTTCGTGGAGCTTGTCCCAGCCGTTCGCGGTGAGCGTGGCCAGCATCACCCGCCGGTCGACTTCGGAGTTGCGGCGCTCGACCCAACCGGCCTTGACGAGCCCGTCGAGCCGGCGCGTGGCCCCACTCGGGGTCAGCTGGAGCACTTCGGCGAGGTCGCACATCCGCATCGACTTGTCTTCGGCCTCCGACAAGGTGACCAGCACCTGGTAGTCGCCGAGCGCCAGCCCGACCGGCTCGAGGTCGGCCTGGAGGGTGTTGATGAGGTCGTTGTAGGTCTCGATGAAGGTCCGCCATGCGGCCATCTCGGTATCGTCGAGGGGGCGCACGCGGGCGTCGGTGGTCTTGACGGGCGGCATGACCTCAGTGTACGGACGGCGCGGTTGTCCCGGCCAACTGTTGATGTCACAAGACTTGCGCGCCGATACTGCCGATCGCGGAATAACGCCGTCACCGGTGCGGTTGCGGCGACCCATGTCGAACACCCCTCAGCTCCCCGCCGGCACCTGGAACGTCGACCCGACGCACTCGCGCATCGGTTTCGTCGCCCGGCACATGATGGTCACCAAGGTCAAAGGTCAGTTCAAGGACTACACGGCAACGGTCGAGGTGGCCGAGAACCCGCTCGCCTCGCGCGTCGAGTTCGAGGTCCAGATGGCCTCCGTCGACACCGGTAACGACGACCGCGACGGGCACCTGCGCACGAACGACTTCTTCAACGTCGACGAGTTCCCGACGATGACGTTCCGGTCGACCAGCATCCTCGCCGACGGCGACGACATCACGCTCACCGGCGACCTGACGATCAAAGGCATCACCAAGTCGGTCGAGTTCGAGGTCGAGTTCGAAGGCCTCGGCGCCGACCCGTGGGGTGGCACGCGGGCCGGCTTCGAAGCCAAGGCCGTGATCGACCGCACCGACTTCGGGGTTGAGTTCAACGCCGCCCTCGAAACCGGTGGCGTGCTGCTCGCCGACAAGGTGACGATCGAGGTCGACCTGCAACTCGTCAAGGCCTGACGCGCCCGGGCGGCCGGTACCGTGCGGCGGGCGTGAAGACCCGAACCCTGCTCCTCCTCGCGCTCGGGTGCGGCGTGGCGATCATGCTCGCCGGGGCGGTGCTGCTGTTCCAGTTGGCGACCCGCGACGAGCTCGCCGACGCCGTGCCGGTCGGGGAGGCGACACAGGTCGGCGACGTCACCGCGACGGTCGTCGGGTTCGTCGAGTCGGAGGGCGAGTTGACGGTGGACGTGCGCCTCGAGGCGCCCGCCGACATCGACCCCACCACCGGCTTCCGCTTGATCGCTTCGGGCCGGCCGCTCGAACCGCACGAGGTGACGTGCGCCGAACTGTGCGCGGTCCGTTTCGACGTCAGCGCCGCCGCCGGCACGTCGCGCGTGCTGTTCTACGCGCGTGGCGACGATCAATCGCGCTGGGTCCTCGGCTGAGCGAGCGGCCCGGGGGCGCGGGTCGCTCGCTGGCTGTTGGGCTGACTACCAGGGTCTCTACCAGCAACGTTGCGGGGGCAGGTACCGTGAACGTCGATGAGTGAGATCTACGACCTGGTCGTCATCGGTGGGGGTCCGGGGGGCTACTCGGCGGCGCTGTACGGCGCCTCGGCGGGCCTCAAGGTGGCGCTCGTCGAGAAGGATGCGCTCGGTGGCACATGCTTGAACCGTGGCTGCATCCCCGCCAAGGCGTTCCTCGAGACGGCGGCCGTCAAGCGGCACGTCGATCACGCCGCCGACTTCGGCATCGAAGCGGCCGAGCCGCGGGTCGACTTCGCCGTCGCCCAAGCCCGCAAGCAGAAGATCGTCGCCGGCCTGGTCGGTGGCATCGCGGCGATGTGCAAGGGCCGCAAGGTCGAGGTGTTCAACGGGGTCGGGATGCTCGGCGCCGGCCGCACGGTGTCGGTGTCGATGGCCGACGGCTCGTCGGCCCGGATCAGCGGCGACGCGGTCATCATCGCCGCCGGTTCGGTACCGCGCCTGATCCCGGGGTTCGACGTGGGGGGGCCGGTGATGACCAGCGACGAGGTGCTGATGCTCGACACCGTCCCGCCGCGCATGGCCGTGATCGGCGGCGGCGTGATCGGTATAGAGTTCGCCTCGGCGTTCGCCGACCTCGGCGCCAAGGTGACCGTGCTCGAGTTCCTCCCGAAGATCCTGCCCGGGCTCGACGCCGACCTCACCAACGTCGTCGTCCGCGCCCTGAAGAAGCGCGGGGTCGACATCAAGACGGGTGTCAAGGTCACCGGCCACACGCCCGACGGTTCCGGCGCGACGTCGGTGCAGTTCGGCCCCGACGGGGGCGCCCAGGAATCGGTCGACGTCGACGCCGTGGTGGTGGCGGTCGGGCGGCGCCCGTTCGCCGACCAGCTCGGCCTCGAGGGCACGGGCGTGAAGGTCACCGAGCGCGGTTTCATCGAGGTCGACGAGTACTGCCAGACCGGCGAGCCGGGCGTCTACGCGGTGGGCGACGTGATCGACACCCCGGCGCTCGCCCACGTCGGGTACGCCGAAGCGGTGTTGGCGATCAAGCACATGCTCGGCGAGCAGCCGCTGCCGGTCGCCTACGACCGGGTCCCGATGGCGATCTACTCGCATCCCGAGGTGGCCTGGGCCGGGCTCGGCGAGGACGCCGCCAAGCAGCAGGGCATCGACGTGGTGGTCGGCAAGCACCCGTTCAAGTTCAACTCGCGGGCCCAGATCGTCGGCGAGACCGACGGGCTCGTCAAGGTCGTCGCCGCCAAGAACGCCGACGGCACGGCCGGCCAGGTGCTCGGGGTCCACATGGTGGGACCGTGGGTCACCGAGCAGCTCTCGGGCGGCTACCTTGCCGTGAACTGGGAGGCAACGGTCGACGAGGTCGCCGCCTTCATCCAACCCCACCCCAGCCTCACGGAGTTGTTCGGCGAGACGATGTTGTCGCTCACCGGCCGCGACTTCAACGGCTGACATGACCGTCCCGTACCGCACCACCGTGTCCGAATCAACAGGAGCAGCGCCCCGCTATGGCTGACGTCACCCTTCCGCAACTCGGCGAAACCGTCACCGAGGGCACGATCACGCAGTGGTTCAAGCAGGTCGGCGACCAGATCGCCGCCGACGAGCCGCTGTTCGAGATCTCCACCGACAAGGTCGACACCGAGGTGCCCTCGCCCGTGTCGGGCGTGGTGCTCGAGATCCGTGCCGCAGAGGGCGACACGATCGAGGTCGGCACCGTCGTGGCCGTCGTCGGCGACTCCGACGGCGCCGCCGCCGCGCCGGAACCCGCCGCGGCTTCCCC
>JAEZFY010000352.1 GCA_023417265.1 Actinomycetes bacterium
TCGCCGAGCAGCGCGCCGAGCAGCCGGTCGACCCCGCCGCCGGCCACAACCGCCGCCGCCGCGCCGGCCACCAGCGTGCCGCTCGATGCGGCCGTGACCCTCGCCGCCGCGCTCGACGCGCTCGCCCCCGGGTACCACTTCGTCACCACCGCCAGCGTCGGCGGGCAGGTGGCCGTCACGGCCGAAGGCGACCACATCGCCGGGTCGACCCAGATGACGGTCACGTCGGGCGGCACCAGCACGCAGTACGTCGTCACCGCCGACGCCGCGTGGGCGCTGGCGGACGGTGCGTGGCAACAACTCGACAGCACCGCCGGACTGTCCGACCCGGTCGGCCAGCTGCGGGCACCGCTGGCGGCCACGGTCACGGGCACCGCCGCGGCGGCGACGATCACGGCCCAGTACCCGAATGCTGCGCTCGGCCTCCCCGGCGACGGCCACGCGGCGGTCGAGTTCCACATCGCCGACGGACAGATCACGACGCTGCGCTACGCCAGCGTCGCCCAGGTGACGGGCGCCGACGGCACCGTCGTCGAGCGTCCGGCTGAGGTCACCGCGACGATCACCCCGGTCGCCCCCGGCACGCAGCTCACGCTGCCTGCCAGCGCGACGTGACGGTCGCCTCGCCTTCGCCGCACCGTGCCATCTGAGGCATGATGAGCGCGACCACATCCGGCAAGAGGGGAGTCCCCGTGGAGATCACCGTGACCGTCAACGGCGTCACGCACACGCACGACGTCGAGCCACGCACGCTGCTCGTGCAGTACATCCGCGAGGTCGTCGGGCTGACGGGCACGAACGTCGGATGCGACACGTCGTCGTGCGGGGCGTGCTCGCTGCACCTCAACGGCGAAGCGGTCAAGAGCTGCACCGTGCTCGCCGCCCAGGCCGACGGCCAGCAGGTCGTCACGATCGAAGGGCTCGCCGACGCCGACGGCACGCTGCACCCGATGCAGCAGGCGTTCATGGAGAACCACGGCCTGCAGTGCGGCTACTGCACCCCCGGCATGGTGATGGCCGCCACGAGCCTGCTCCGCGAGAACCCGCAGCCCACCGAGCGCGAGGTCCGGCTCGGGCTCGAAGGCAACCTGTGCCGCTGCACCGGCTACCACAACATCGTCCAAGCGGTGCTCGCCGCTGCCAACGCGTGACCGACCCCACGAACGAGGAGAGCAACCGATGATCCCCGCCGCTTTCGACTACGTCCGTGCCGGTTCCGCCGAGGAAGCAGTCAGCCTGATCGGCCAGCACGGCGACGAGGCCAAGTTCCTCGCCGGCGGGCACAGCCTGCTGCCGCTGATGAAGCTGCGCCTCGCCCAGCCCTCGGTGCTCGTCGACATCGGCCGCGTCAGCGACCTGTCCTACATCCGCGACGCCGGCGACCACATCGCGATCGGCGCGCTGACCCGGCACATGGACGTCGAGACGTCCGACCTGCTCAAGGCCGAGGTCCCGCTGTTGGCGCACGCCGCCGGCCACGTCGGCGACCCGCAGGTGCGCCACCGGGGCACCCTCGGCGGCACGATCGCGCACGCCGACCCGGCCAGCGACCTGCCCGCCGTCACCCTCGCGCTCGGCGCCACCTACGTCGCCCAAGGCCCGAACGGCACCCGCGAGATCGCCGCCGCCGACTTCTACGAAGGCTTCCTCACCTCCGCCCTCGCTCCCGACGAGATGCTCACCGAGGTGCGCGTCCCGAAGATGAACGGCGCCGGGTGGAGCTTCCAGAAGTTCAACCGCCGCGCCCAGGACTGGGCGATCGTCGGCGTCGCCGCGTGGCGCCGCAACGGTGACAGCGGCGTCGCGCTCGTCAACATGGGCAGCACCCCGATCCTGGCGACGTCGGTCACCGCCGCGCTCGCCGGCGGCGCCTCGGCAGCCGATGCCGCCGAACAGGCGAGCGCCGAAGCCGAACCGCAAGCCGACCTCAACGCCAGCGTCGAGTACCGCCAACACCTGGCCAAGGTGCTCGTGCGGCGCGCGCTCGAGGAAGCGTCCGGCGCGGCATGACCCTCGACGGGCGCTCGCGGCTGCTGCTCGGGCTGGCCGCGGTCGCGCTCGTCGCCGGATTCCTTCCATGGGCCGGCAACGGCCTCTTCGAGGATTCCGGTGAGGGCAGCACGAATGCGCTGCGGGTCACCACCCAGATCCTTTGGGACACCACCCCGGCATCGCTGCACGGGACGCCGCTGTTCATCCCGCTGGCGATCCTCGTCGCCGCGATCGTCGCCGGGGTGTTCCTCGCCGGGGCGCGCTGGCTGACGATCGCCGGATCGGCCGGGCTGGTGCTGCTCGGCGTGCTCTACCTGAACGGATTGCGGGCGCTGTACGCCGACGACATGTACGACCTGCCCGGCTCGACGCTCGGCTCGTTCGGCATCGGCGCCTGGTTGGCCACCCTCGCCGGCGCGGCGGCCCTCATCACCGCCCTCCGCGACTGACCCTCCGCGACTGACCCTCTGGCGAGCTGGCGTGAGCTAGCGGCCGAGGAGGTCGAGGAAGTTGTCGCAGTAGAACTTCTGGCGGACCGCGTCGGAGGCGTCGCCGAGCGAGCGCTCGAAGCGTTCGAACGGGCGCCGGCCACCCTCGACGTGCGGGTAGTCGGTGCTGAACAGCAACACGTCGGGACCGACCTGCTCGGTCAACCAGCCGACGTCCTCGGTCGGGTACGGCGTCACCCGGATCTGGCGCTGCAGGTACTCGGTCGGGCGCAGGCGGAGCGCCTGGAGCCGCTCCTCGTGGCGGGCGAACGCCTCGACGGCCGACTCGAGCTGCTTGACCCAACTGGCGACCCAGCTCGCCCCGAGCTCGATCGCCCCCCACTTGAGGGCCGGGAAGCGGTCGAACACGCCGTCGAGGATCAGCGTCGCCAGCGTCTGCTGCACGGGATACGGGATCGCCATGTAGTCGACCGAGCGGAAGTTCTCGTTGCCGCCGTGGAAGTCGGGCGGCACGGGAAGCCCGTTGACGAAGTAGTTCGGGTCGAGCAGGTCGCCGGTGCCACCGACGTGGAACACGATCGGCACGCCGGCCTCCTCGGCCTGGCGCCACACCGGGTCGAGCCCGACGTGCGACGGGGCGTGCCCGGCCGGGCAGCCGGTCTGCACGAGCAGCGCCGCGGCGCCCATCGCCAGCGCCTCACCAGCCATCGCCGCGGCCCGGTCGAAGTCGGCCAGCGGCACATAGCAGGTGGGCAAGAGGCGCGGGTCGGCCGCACAGAACTCGATCATCCCGCGGTTGTGTGCCCGCGCCGCGCCGTAGGCGAGGTCGAGGTCGCCGGCGTGCTCCCAGTCGCGCAGCAGGCGATTGTGGAACGTGTTGAACAGGAGTTGGCTGTCGATGCCGAGGTAGTCGAGGGCGCGCACCCGGTCGTCGGGCAGGAACCCGCCGAGCGCGGCGAAGTTCTTGCGGTTCATGACCTCGACCTGTTCGCCCGCGGTGAACTCGTCGGAACGGTGCCGCTCGGCGAGCGTCGCGAACACGGCGTCGACGTCGGCTTGGGAGGGTTCGCCGTCGATCGGCGCGACCTGTTTGAGCTCGTTCGTGTAGCGCGGCAGCGCGATCCGCGAGCGCACGTCGGGGTCGGCGTGATCGCGCAGCCAGAACGGAGTTTCCATGATGTGCGCATCGGCGTCGTGGACGACGCGGCCGGAGATGTACGCCATCGCCGCAGTCTCGCGAATACCGTCGGGCGACGATGAGTCGGTGGCGACATCCTGGGCGCACGGGTGCCGTGCTGTACGCCGCCGCGGCGGCGGCGCTGGGCGCCGTCGTCACGGTCGTCGCCCGGCTCCAGGTGGCCGGGGTGCGCGGCCGGGCGCGTGCCGTGCGGCGACTGCCCGCCGGTCCGGTGATCGTGATCTCCAACCACACGTCGTACGCCGACGGCGTCCTGCTCGCGCTCGTGTGCCGGCGGCTCGGCCGCTCGGCGCGCCTGATGGCGACGGCCGGGGTGTTCCGCGTGCCGTTGCTCGGCCGAGCGCTGCGCCGGCTCGGGTTCATCCCCGTGGCGCGCGGCACCGAGCAGGCCGGCGACGCACTCGGCCCGGCCGCCGAGGCACTGGCCGCCGGCGAGGTGGTCGCCCTGTTCCCCGAAGGCCGGGTCACACGGCATCCCGAGCACTGGCCCGAGCGGGCCAAGACCGGTTCGGTCCGCCTCGCCCTGCGCACCGGAGCGCCGATCGTGCCGGTGGCGCTCGACGGCGCCCATCGCGTGATGGGCCGCCGCGGCGTCGTGCGCAGCCTGCTCAAGAACGTGATCCTGCGCCCGCGTGTCGCCACCGCGGTCGGTGCGCCGATCGACGTCGCCGCGCTCCTCGTCGGCGAACCGACGCCCGCCGAGATCCGCCGGATCACCAATGTCGTGATGGCGCAGCTGATCGACCTCGTCGAAGGCCTGCGCGGCGAACTCGCCCCGGCAGCATCCGGGGTCGACGGCGCGCCGTGAGCGTCAGCCGGGGCGGGCCGGGGCGGTGGGACGCAGCCACAGACCCACCGGCTTGAGCGGGTCGCGCCACACCACCTCGGCGCCGGCCTCGGTGAGGATCGGCGTCTTGAGGTCGGCGAACACGTACGCCGAGCTCGCCCGGGCGAGCGGGTGGGCGACGACGGTGAAGTCGGAATCGGGCAGGTACCACTGGTACAGCATCAGTCGGCCCGTGTTGTTGCTCGCCGCCGGCAGGTAGTAGTCGACCGGTGCGCCACGTTCGAGCGGCGCCCCCGGCTCGGCCAGCAAGGCCACCCGTTCGAGCCCGCCCGAACCGTTCCATCCACGGTTGAGGACGTCCTCGGTGCGCGTCACCCCGACGCCGAGCAGCACGGCGAACACGCCGACGAGCACCCACCGCCGGCGCGTCGCCGCGCCGGCCACGAGCAGCGCGGCGACGCACAGGGCGAGCACCGTGATCCGCATCACCGGGATCGCCGGGCGCCCATCGACGAACGGCTGCAACGCCAGGATCATCGGTTCGAGCCCGTTGCCAGCACCGAGCTGGTCGGCGCGCACGAGGGCGACCAACGCCCCGAGCCCGATCGTGGCCACGGCCGCTCCGGCGAGGGCCGCGGCGAGCCGGCGGCGGCTCCACGGTGAGCGCGCCCGGCCGGCGAGGCAGGCGATCGCGAGCAGCAGCAGCGGGGCGACGACGATGTCGTTGTAGCGCCCGTAGACCACCTGGTCGGGCCGCTCGCGGCCGGCCATGAACACGACCGACAGGGCCACCTGGGCGACGGTGGCGAGGGCGACCACCACGTACGCCCCCGGCGGGCGGCCGCCGGGGCGCCGCCGGTCGAGCACCTCGGCGACGGCGAGCGCGATCAGCCCGAGTGAGCCGGCCAGCAGATACCACCCCTGCCCGACCGCGGCGACGCCGATCGCGACCGGGTCGGCGAACTGGTCGATCACGCCGCTCAACGAGTTGCGCTCGCTCGGGTCGTCCCACACACGGGCGGTCACGAACGCCGCGTAGCGCGACGCGGCGAGCAGGGCGGCGAGCAGGCCGCCCACGACGACGGCCGCGTCGGCACGCCCGATCCGGCGCCGCTCCCATGCCAAGGCGACGAGCAGCACGGTGACGAGGGCCAGCGGCAGCAGCCGGCTGTGGGTGACGAAGCCGGCCCCGCACAGTGCTGCGAGCGCCAACCCGCGGCCGCGCCCGGGCGCCTCCCAGAACGCCAGCAGGGCGATCACGGTGCCGAGGTAGAGCGGGGCGATCAGCGACTCCGACCACACGAACCCGGTCGGGAACAGCAAGGCCGGCGTGGCCGCCACGCCCACCGCCGCCAGCGCGCCACCGAGCGGACCGAACGCGGTGAGGCGCTTGGCGAGCAGCACCAGCAGCACTGCGGCGATGCCGCCGAGCACGGCGTTGAGCGCCATGGCCGCACGGAACACGTGGTGCGGGTCGTCGGTGGCGGCGTACACCGGGCCGAGCAGCGTGCCGTAGCCGGGGCGCCAGATCGACTGGTTGCGCATCGTCCAGTGCGTGCCGCCACCGACGAAGCGGGCGATCGCCAACTGCGCCGGTTCGTCGGGCCACAGCGTGTATTCGCGTCGGTCGCGCGCTGCCCACCAGCGCAACCCGGTGACGGCGAGCCCGGCCGTGACGCACGCCCATGCCCACGC
>JAEZFY010000096.1 GCA_023417265.1 Actinomycetes bacterium
ACGCTGGGTCGTCGGCCACCGCCGACGACAGCGGGGCGATCGAGGTCCCGGCGATCGACGAGCCCGCCGTCGACACGCCGTCGCTGCCCAGCGAGCCGAGCACGGCGTGGCAGTCCGAGCAGACCACGCCCGAGAGCACCCCCGCGCAGCCCAGCCTGGCCGACGATCTCGCCGCGCTGGCGTCACAGATCGAGGACGAGCCCGCCGACTCGGCGCCCACCGAGGAAGCCAGCGGGTGGGCGGTCAGCGGCTCCGAGACGGGCACGTCGATGGGCGGCTACGAGCCGATGGTGCCCGAGACCACCGCCGCCCCGGCGGCCGCCACCGAGACGGCCCAGCCGGCAGCACAGGCCGCCGAGCCGGCCGCCCAGCCGCAGCAGGCTGCCGCCGCCAACGCCGCCCCGGCCGGCTGGTACGCCGATCCCTCGACCCGCTTCGAGCTGCGCTACTGGGACGGGTCGCAGTGGACCGAGCACGTCAGCCGGGCCGGCCAGCAGTACACCGATCCGCCGGTCGCCTGACACAGCGGTTCGCTCCTCGCCCGGCAGCGGGCGGCCCTAGCCTGACACCATGCGCGCGACGTCGATCGGGCATGCCGGCCTACTGATCGAAACCCACGCCGGGTCGATCCTGTGCGACCCGTGGTTCGTGCCGGCGTTCTTCGGCTCGTGGTTCGTGTTCCCGCGCAACGATCAACTGCCGGCCGATCTGGTCGATCGGATCGAGCACGCCGACTACCTCTACGTCAGCCACCTCCACGGCGATCACCACGACGAGCCGTGGCTGTGCGAGCACCTCCGCCGCGACATCCCGATCCTGCTCCCCGGCTACCCCACCCGCGAACAGCAGCGCACCCTCGAACGACTCGGGTTCACGAATTTCGTCCGCACCGTCGACACCGAGGAACTCGAGCTCGCTCCGGGGCTGACCATTGCGATCCACATCGAGACGTCGATCACCGACGGCCCCGGGGGCGACTCGGCACTCGTCGTCAGCGATGGCGCGACACGGCTCGTCAACCAGAACGACTGCCGAACCACCGACCTCGCCGCGCTGCGCAGCCACGGTCCGGTCGACCTGCACTGGCTCCAGCACTCCGGGGCGATCTGGTACCCGATGGTCTACGAGATGCCCGCCGAGGAGCTGGCACGCCTGGCCGCCGCCAAAGTCGACAGCCAGCTCACCCGAGCCCTGCGCTACGTCGAAGCCATCGATGCCCGGGCGGTCGTGCCGAGCGCCGGACCGCCGGCGTTCCTCGACGACGCGCTGTTCCATCTCAACGTCGTCACCGGCGACGAACCGTCGATCTTCCCCGACCAGCGGACGTTCCTCGACCGCCTTACGGGCGCCGGGCGGACGGGATTGCTGAACATCCCCGGCACGGCGATCGAGGTCACGCCCGAGGCGATCGCGGCGACCCACCCGCTGCCCGACGACGAGGTCGCCGCGATCTTCACCGACAAGGCGGCCTACCTGCGGCGTTACCAGGCCGACTGGAAGCAGTGGCTGGCCGACGAGCGGGCGGCGTGGGGGGCGACCCCCACGAGCGACCTGCTCGCGGTGCTCGCGGCGTGGTGGGAACCGCTCCTACGGATCGCCCCGACCCTGCGCGACGCGGTCGGTGGCAACTGTCGCTTCACCGCCACCAGCCCCGCCGGCGACGTCGACGTGCTGATCGACTTCCCGGCGGGCGAGGTGCGTGCGTTCGCCGGGGAACCGTACGACTTCAGCTTCGCGATCGAACGCGAACTGGTCGAGACCGTCGCCGCCGCGCGGGCCGTCGACTGGTCGAACTCGCTGTTCTTGTCGTGCCGCTTCCGTGCCTGGCGGGCGGGCGACTTCAACGAGTACCTCTACAACTTCTTCAAGTCGCTGTCAGTCGAGCGGATGCGGCGCACCGAGGCCGAGGCGCTACGCAAGCTGGCCCCTCCGACCGCCACCGAGGCCGACATCCAGCTCGGCGACTACGTGGTCGAGCGCCGCTGCCCGCACCGCCGCGCCGACCTGTCGGTGTTCGGCGAGATCGATCCGGCCGCCACGAGCACGTCGGGCAGCGACGAGTTGGTGTGCACGCTGCACGGCTGGCGCTTCGACTGCGACACCGGCCGTTGCCTCACCGCGGCCGACCGGCCGATACGCATCCGCCGCGCCTGACGTCAGGGGCCCGACCCGGGCGGGCCCGGCGGGTCGCCGGGGGGCGGGCCCGTGGTCGGCGGTGGCAGCGTCGTCGGCGGAACGGTGGTGGTCGTGGTCGGCGGTGGGGCAACCGTCACCCGCAAGATCGCGCTCGCCGAGCGGCCGTCCGGGTCGGTGACGGTGTAGGGGATGTCGAACGGTCCGTCCGCGCCACCCAGGTGCTGCACGCGGATCACCGTGCCGACGGCCTCGACGTCGAGTCCGACCGGGTCGGTCGCCGGGACGCTGACGGTGAGCGGGTCGCCGTCGGGGTCGCTCACCGGCATCGCCACCTCGGCGAACCCGCCGGTGGCAACTTCGATGGCGGTGTCGCTCGCACTCGGCGCGCCGTTGACGGTGACGGTGACCGGGATCGGTGCCGACACGGCGCCGAACGAGTCGGCGATCGTGTACTCGAACGTGACCGTGCCGACGCCGGAGCCCGGTGACACGCGCAGCGCCGTGCCTGCGGCTTCGACCGAACCGGCGGCGCCGTTCGGGAACGTGATCTGGGCGGGGAACGCGCGCAGCGCGATCGGGTCGCCCTCCGGGTCGGCGTCGTTGCCGAGCACGTTGACGTCGGCAGGGTTGCCGTTGCCGAGCCGGGCGCTATCGGGCTGCCCGGTGGGGGCCCGGTTGAGCAGTTCGATCGTGACCGGGACCGAGGCGGTCAGGCCGCCCGGGTCGCTGACCGTCACCGTGAAGGCGGCGGTGCCGGTGCGCCCGGCCGGGTTGACCTGCACGCTCGCCGCATCCCCGGCGACCGTGACCCAGTCCGGCCGGCCGGGGACGTCGATGATCGTCAACGGCTCGTCGTCGGAGGCCAGCGAGGTGACCGGCAACGTGAGTTGCTCGAGCCGCCCGATCGTGAGGGCCACCGGGCTGGCCACCGGCAACTGGTTGACGTCGATCGTCACCGTGCCACGGTCGACGACCGAGCACGAGTTGCGCACCGAATAGCCGAACGTGACGTTGCCGTTCTCCCCGGCCGGCGGCGTGTACACGCCGGATGCGGACCCACCGAGCGCGGCGCCGACGTCGGTGACGACGCCGTTGCTGGCGTGCTTGGTGAGATCGATCGCGATCGGCTGGCGATAGCCCGTCTCGAAGAACAAGTCGGGAGCGTTCGGCGGGGCCACGGTGCACGCCTGGACGGCGATCCGCACGTTGGCGTCGGCGGTCAACCTGCCGTCGGAGACTCGGTAGCCGATGTCGGCGACACCGCTCGGCGCGCCGGGCCGCGAGCTGAACGTCAGCGTCGAGCCGGAAAGTGTGGCCGTGCCGAGCGTGGCGTCGGGTGGCCGGATGATCTGATACGTCAACGGGTCGCCGTCGGGGTCGCTGTCGTTGATTCCGAGCGGCACCGACACCGAGGCACCGTTGACGACTTCGCTGCTCTCCGACCCGGCGATCGGCGCCCGGTTGAGCGGCGGGAGCACCGTCAGGGTGACGGTCGCCGAGTCGGACAAGCCGTCCGGGTCGATCACCGTGTAGGTGGCGACGACGTCGCCGACGAAGTCGGGGTTGGGAACGATCCGTACGGTCGTGTCGCCGCGCGTCACCGACCCGGAGCCCGACAGCACGGCGGTCGACTGGACGCGCAGGTCGCGTGGATCGCCGTCGAGGTCGACGTCGTTGGCGACGACCGGGATCGTCTGGGGCGTTCCCGGGCCGATGATCGCGATCCGGTCGTCGACCGCGTCGGGGGCGATCGGGTCGGGGTCGAGCACGCGGATCACGAGCCGGCCGAGCGACACGCCGTTGCCGCCGTCGCCGACCTGATACGTGATCGTCACCTCGGTGGGGAACGACGGCGCCGTGTACGTGATCCGGCCGTCGACACGTGTGGCGGTGCCGGAGGTCGGTGTCGACGACGACAGCACGCGCAACGGGCCGGGTCCGTCGGGGTCGCTGTCGTTGGCGAGCACGTCGAACGTCTCGGTCTGGCCGACCGTCAGGCGGACCTGTTCGTCGACGACGACCGGGGGGATGTTGGTGGTTGGCGGTTCGAGCACGTTGATCGTGATCGTTGCGCCGTCGCGGAGGTTCTGGCTGTTGATCACCTCGTAGCTGCACCGGAACACGCCCTTGGCATCGACCGGCGGGGTGAACTCGATCCGGTCGGAGGCGGCCCGCGTGGCGCTGCCGCCGGCCGCGCAACCGGGTACGCCGACAAGCGTCGGCCGCTCGCCGCTCGGGTCGCCGTCGTTGCGTAAGACGTCGATCGTGACGGGCACGTTGACCGTGGTGGTCGCCGAGTCGTCGCGGGCGAACGGCGGGGCCTGGATCTTCTCGACCAGCACGCGCACGGACACGGTGCCGGTCGCCGTGTTGCCGTGACCGTCGCTGATGACGTACGTGAAGCGGTCGTCGACGCGGTCGTCCGGGCTGCGCGCCCCGGGCGTGTACAGCACGTGGTCGTCACGGACGCGCACCGAACCCGGTGCTACCGCGCCCGGATCGGGGGTTGCCGAGACGAGGATCAGCGGGTCGCCGTCAGGGTCGCTGTCGTTGCGCAAGACGTCGATGCGCAAGGTGGTGCCGACGACCGCGGTCGCCGTGTCGGCGGTGGCAACCGGCGCGCGGTTGGGCTCCTCGGCGCCGACGATGATCACGAGCACACTTGCGTCGACGTCGTTGCCGTGCTCGTCGGTGACCGTGTAGGCGAACTTCGAGCGCTCGGCCGCCCCCGCCCGGGCGACCACACGCAGCTGGTCGCCGACCAAGGTCACGTCGAGCCCGGGCGGCAACGGCTCGCGCACGGCGACCGTGAGCGGGTCGCCATCGGGGTCGTGGTCGTTGGCGAGCACCGGCACTTGTGTGGGCGTGTCGCGGCGCAACCGCACCGCGTCGGGCTGGGCGACCGGCGACCGGTTGGCGTTACCCGGCTGGGCGATGTCGACGGTGACCACCACCGGATCGCCCTGGGCGCCGAACGTGTCGACGGGGCGGTACGTGAACGTCGCCGTCCCGGACTCGTTGGCGGGTGGTTCGTAGCGCAGCGCGGGTAGCCCCGACGGGCCCTCGTCCTCGTACACCGTGCCGCCGATGTCGGCCTGGATGAACGACCCGATCCGCAGCGAGTCGCGCTCGGGATCGACGTCGTTGCGGAGCACGTCGATCACGACGGGCGAGTTGGGCCCCGTCGTCGCCACGTCGGCGCGGCCCTGCGGCGCTCCGTTGGGCGCGTCGACCGGCAACAGAGTGATCTGCACCTGCGCCGACGCCTCGTGCCCGCCGGCGTCGGTGATCGTGTACGTGAACTCGTCGACACCCACGTATCCACCGTCCGGGTAGTAGACCGCGGTCGAGGCACTGATGATCTCGGCGGTGCCGTGGGCTGGCTGGCCGACCTCCACCAGCGCCACGGCCTCGCCGTCGGGGTCGTAGTCGTTGGCCGTCACCGGAATCTCGACGGTCGCCCCGGTGCGCGCCGTGACCGGGTCGTCGCGAGCGATCGGGTAGTCGTCCAAGCCGTTGTTGTCGAGCTCCGGTTCGACCTCGCCGGGATCGTCGGGGTCGGCGTTGCCGCTGCCCGAGCCCCCGCGGCCCTCCTCGAGCAGCTCACCCGATTCGCCGAGCAGCGGCGGCGTGTCGTCGTCCTTGAAGATCGCCTGGATGCCCCACGGGCTGATCGCCCACACCTGGTCGCCTTCGGTCGCGTCGACCCAGACGAGGTCGGTCGAGGTGGCGACCGACAGCGCCGTGCCGGTCTGCACGAACGCGGTCTGCTCACCGAGCACCTGCCCGTCGCGCCAATCGAAGCGCACGATCGCGCTCGTGCTCCGGTCGACGAGCACCGCCGCGTCACCGGCGACGGCGAGCAGATCGGCCCCGCCGGCGGCGAGCCCGGGCACGGTGACGGTGTGCTCGATGCCGTCGGTCGACACACACCACAGTTCGGAACCCGATGCCAGCCACCCGCAGCTGGCGGTCGGGCTCGGTTCCTGGAGCACCACCTCAGACGGCTCGACGTCGGGGAGCGCGACCCATCGGCCGCCGCCGAGCCGCACGCGGCCGGCCGTACGGTCGAACACCATGCCGGTGTTGCCGACCAACGTGAGGCTGGCGTCGGCGTCGAGCCCGCTCGCGTAGACCTCGGTGGAGGTGGCCGTGTAGCGGGCGAACCGGCCGGCGCCGATCGTCCACACCGCCCCGTCGGGCGCGATCTCCACGAGCTCGCGGCTGGTGGCAGCGCCGATGTCGTCGTAGAACCGGCCTTCGCCGTCGGGGTCGAGGACGATCGCCTCCGGCTCGGCCGGATCGACGGCGACCACGCCCACCTGACCGACGCCTACCGTGGCGTCACCTTCCAGGCTGAGCCCGACGGTCTGCGGGGCGCCGACCGCGAACGTTGCCCAGTCGACCGCCCGCATCGTCCCGGCCCCACGATCGACCACGACCGCTTGCGAGGCCGATTGAGCGACGTCGAGCACGTCGCCCGGCTCACCGATCGCGACACGCGCCAACGCCGCCCCCGAGTAGCCGTCGGCGAGCAGCACCCAGCCGTTGGCGCGATCGACGAACCATCGCGTCGCGCGTGGCACGGTGGCCTCGACGGCGGTGAAGCCGTCGGATCGGACGGCGGCGACGGTCGCCACCACACCGACGGCGACCGCTCCGAGTCCGAGCACCGCTCGCCGCCACGACACGGCACGCGCGTACATGTTCACAATTGTGCCAGAGACCACGCGAATTGGCTGTCGAGCCAACCCACGAGCGCCAGGCACCGCCGGATTGCTGGTCGAGGTCGTTCCGCGAGTGCCTGGAGACTCACGTCCGCGAGGCCTGGCGCCCGAGGCCAGTCGGCCGGAGGATCAGGGGTCAGCGCTGGTAGAGCGTGAGCGACTGGCGCAGTGGCACGAGGTCGCGGCGCTGGCGGCGTTCCGCTTCGGCGACCGCGTGGGCAGCGGTGGAGCGGGCCTCGGCGAGTTCGTGGCGCAGCCGTGCGTTCTCGGCTTCGAGTTCCATGACCCGTCGGATGCCTTCGACGTTCATGCCCTCGTTGGTGAGCTCGGAGATCCGCTGGAGGACCTCGATGTCGGCGTCGCTGTAGCGCCGGTTGCCGCCTTCGGTGCGGGCCGGGCGGACGAGGCCGCGGCGTTCGTAGATGCGCAGCGTCTGCGGGTGCATGCCGGCGAGCTCGGCGGCGACCGAGATCACGTAGACGGCTGACGTGCGATGGCGCGGACTCATGATGCTCCTTCCACCGTAGTACCCGTGCTCGTTGCGGTGCTGCTGGCATCGGCGGGTGTGCCCGCCGCGGCGAGCTGTTCGATCGCTGCCCGTTCGGCGTCGGTGAGCTGGGTCGGGACCTTGACGTCGACCGTGACGATCAGGTCGCCGGCGCTGTGCTTGCCCTGGATGCCACGGCCCTTGATGCGGTGCCGCGACCCGGGTTGCGTGCCCGGCTTGAGCCGCAGCGTGACGGTGCTGCCGTCGAGCAGCGGCACCTCGACGTTGCTGCCGAGCGCGGCCTGTGGGAACGTCACCGGCACCGTGGTGGTGAGGTGTTGCCCTGTGCGACCGAACCGGGTGTGCGGGTTGACGTGGATCTCGACGAGCAGGTCGCCGGCGGGGCCGCCGTTGCGGCCAGGCGAGCCACGGCCAGGGAGCCGGATGGTCTGCCCGTCGGCGACGCCGGCCGGGATCCGGGCCTTGACCTCGCGGGGCCGACGCTCGACGCCCGAGCCGCTGCACGTCGGGCACGGGTCGTTGACCACCGAGCCGCGGCCGTGGCAGCGCTGGCATGGCGACGAGAACGAGAACATGCCCTGGTTGTCGTCGACCACCCCGCGACCCGAACACGCCGGGCAGACCGTCGGCGACGTGCCGGGACGGGCACCGTTGCCGCCGCACGTCGAGCACGGCGCGTCGCTGGTGAGGTACAAGGTGGTGGTGATGCCGCGCACGGCATCCTCGAAGTCCATCGTCAGCCGGGCGGTGACGTCGGCGCCGCGCTGTGGGGCGACGCCGCTGCGGCCGCCGCCGGGACGCCGGCCGCGGCCGAACATCTGGCCGAGCAGGTCACCGAAGTCGCCCCCACCGAAGTCGGAGGCGTTGAACGAGAACCCGCCCGACGGACCCATCCGGCGGACCTCGTCGTACTCCTTGCGAGTCGCTTCGTCGCCGAGCACCTGGTACGCCGCCGACACCGCTTTGAAGCGCTCCTCGGCGGTGGTGTTGCCGGGGTTCTTGTCGGGGTGCAGCTCGCGGGCGAGCTTGCGGTAAGCCTTGGTGATGTCCTTCTGCGAGGCGTCGGCGGGCACGCCGAGCACTTGGTAGTAGTCGTTGTCGAACCATTCCCGCTGGGCGGCCATCGCTTCACCTCCTCACGTTGCGAATCCGCGTCACCGATCGTGCCTGGCGCGCGCGGTGACGGACTAGTCGGTCGTGCGCACCATCGCCGCCCGCAGGGTGCGGCCGCGCCACGTGTAGCCGCTGCGGAGCACCTCGGCGACCACCGGTTGACCGCCCTCGCCGGGCTGGTGGGCGACCGCCTCGGCGACCTCCGGATCGAACGGCTGGTCGACGAGATCGAGCGCCTCGAGCCCGTGCTTCTTGAGTTCGGCGAGCAACAGGTTGAGCAGCGGTCCGACCTCGTCGGGATGGGCGAGATAGGCCGACTCGGTGGCGTCGAGCACGGGTAGCAGGGCCTCGGCGAGACGTGCCGTCGCCCGCTCGCTCTCGGCGGTCGCTTGCGCGGTGGCGCGCTTGCGGTAGTTCTCGAAGTCGGCCTGGACGCGCATGGCGAGATCCTTGAACTGGTCGCGCTCGGCGAGCACGGCGAGCACGTCGATCTCTTCGGCGAGTTCGGCCAACTCGGCGTCGAGGTCGCCGAGCTCGGCGCCGCCGGCGTCTTCGTCGACGTCGGCGACGTCGCCATCACCGAATCCGGCCTGCGTCGAGGCGGCGGACGTGGACCCGGTGGGTGCCGCGGGGCGCGGCACCTCACCGGTGTAGTCCTCGACCTCGGTGGCGCGCTCCGTGTCGGGATCGAACGGAGTGTCGCTCACGATCCGGCCCTCAGCTTTCCGGCTCGTCGACGATCTCGGCGTCGACGATGTCGTCGTCGCTGGCCGCCCCGCCGGTGGGCCCGGCCTGACCGCTCGCCGATGTGCCCGCGGCGTCGGCGTCGCGCGCCGCTGCCTCGTAGAGCTTCTGACTGAACGCCTGGCTGGCGGTCATCAGCGTCTCGGTGGCGGTCTTGATCGCAGCCGTGTCGTTGCCCTCGAGCGCCTTCTTGAGGTCGCCGAGCGGGCCTTCAACGGCGGCCTTCTCGTCGGCGGACACCTTGTCGCCCTGCTCGCGCAGCACCTTGTCGGTTTGGTACACGAGCGAGTCGGCGTTGTTGCGGACCTCGGCCTCCTCGCGGCGCTGGCGGTCTTCCTCGGCGTGCGCCTCGGCGTCCTTCACCATCTGGTCGATCACGGTCTTGTCGAGCGTCGACTGACCGGTGATCGTCATCGACTGCTCCTTGCCGGTGGCCCGGTCCTTGGCGGACACGTGCACGATGCCGTTGGCGTCGATGTCGAACACGACCTCGATCTGGGGCACGCCACGCGGGGCCGGGGGCAGGTCGACGAGCTGGAACTTGCCGAGCGTCTTGTTGTAGCTGGCCATCTCGCGCTCGCCCTGGAGCACGTGGATCTCGACCGACGGCTGGTTGTCGTCGGCGGTGGTGAACACTTCGGAGCGCTTGGTGGGAATCGTGGTGTTGCGCTCGATCAGCTTGGTCATCACGCCGCCCTTGGTCTCGATGCCGAGGCTCAGCGGGGTGACGTCGAGCAGGAGCACGTCCTTGACGTCGCCGCGCAGCACGCCGGCCTGGACGGCGGCGCCGACGGCGACCACTTCGTCGGGGTTGACCGACTTGTTCGGCTCCTTGCCGGTCATCGACTGGACCAGCTCGGTGACCGCCGGCATACGGGTGGAGCCGCCGACGAGGATCACGTGGTGCAGGTCGCCCTTGCTGACGCCGGCATCTTTCAGCGCCTGCTCGAAGGGGATCCGGCAGCGCTCGATCAGGTCGCTCGTCATCTCCTGGAACTTGGCCCGGGTGAGCTGCTCGTCGAGGTGCAGCGGCCCGTCGGCGTTGGCGGTGATGAACGGCAGGTTGATCTGCGTCTGCTGCACCTGGCTGCGCTCGATCTTGGCCTTCTCGGCGGCTTCCTTGAGGCGCTGCACGGCCATCCGGTCGGCCGCCAGGTCGATCCCGTTGGCGTTCTTGAACTGCTGCACGAGCCAGTCGATGATGCGCTGGTCCCAGTCGTCGCCACCGAGGCTCGTGTCGCCGTGGGTGGACTTGACCTCGAACACGCCGTCGCCGATCTCGAGCACCGACACGTCGAACGTGCCGCCGCCGAGGTCGAACACCAGCACCGTTTCGTCTTCGGCACCCTTGTCGAGGCCGTAGGCGAGCGCCGCCGCGGTGGGTTCGTTGATGATCCGCAGGACTTCGAGCCCGGCGATCGTGCCGGCTTCCTTCGTAGCGGTGCGCTGGGCGTCGTCGAAGTACGCGGGGACGGTGATCACGGCCTGGGTGACTGAGTCGCCGAGGTAGGCCTCGGCGTCGCGCTTCAACTTCATCAGCGTGCGCGCGCTGATTTCCTGCGGGGTGTACTGCTTGCCGTCGATGTCGTTCGACTTCCAGGCCTCACCCATGTGACGCTTGATCGAACGGAACGTGCGGTCGGGGTTGGTGATCGCCTGCCGCTTGGCCACCTCGCCGACGAGGACTTCGCCGGACTTCGAGAAGGCGACGACCGACGGCGTGGTGCGCCCTCCCTCGGAATTGGGGATGACGACGGGCTCGCCGGCCTCGAGTACGGCGACGACCGAGTTCGTGGTACCGAGGTCGATACCGACTGCTTTGGCCATGGGGGAACCTCCAAGTGGTCCGGCTGGAAACGGTGCTCCCCTACGTGCTGCGGGGACGTCCATCAGGGTACGGCCGACCCCTCGCTGGCGCAACCGGAGAGTAAACAATTCTGAGTCACATCGACTCAACTTCGATGCGCCGGCGATTGGCATTCCGCGTCGCGCATCGTCTACAGTCACCGCCACCCGTCGGCGGGCGGAGCCGTGTTCTGGTGGGCAGCGTGCGCGGGTCGGACTACCGGAGGTAATCCGTTGCGTGCAAGCCGCGCGTGGGCATACGGTCGCACGACGGGATCGATCCACCACCCGCGATCGGCGCGAGTGGGATTCACGAAAGCAGGGGCGCCATGAATCTTCGTCGACTACTCACGACCGGTATCGCCGGTCTCGGCCTGGCGGCGGTGGCGGCCCGCGTG
>JAEZFY010000103.1 GCA_023417265.1 Actinomycetes bacterium
GTTCCTCCTCATCGGCGGGGTCGCCCGCCTCGTCTGCCCCTGGTACTTCGCTCGTGAAAGGAGCCGCGCCTGATGCGCCGCCCACTGTTCCTCCTCGCCGCCCTCCCGCTGGCGATCGCCGCCTGCAGTGGCGACGACGATGCCACCGCCACCACGCTCGTGCTCGACTGGACCCCCAACACCAACCACGGCGGGATCTACCTCGCCGAAGCCAACGGCTGGTACGCCGACGCCGGCATCGACCTCGAGATCATCCAGCCCGGCGACGCCGGCGGGCTCCAGGCCGTCGCCGCCGGCCGCGCCGAGTTCGCGATCTCCGTACAGGAGAGCCTCGTGCCCGCCCAGGCTGAAGGCGTGCCCGTGATCTCGATCGCGGCGATCGTGCAGCACAACACGTCGAGCCTGCTGGCCCTCACCGAGCGCGGCATCAGCGGCCCGGCCGACCTGCCCGGGCACCGCTACGGCGGCTGGGGCGGCCCGCTCGAACGGGCGCTGCTCGACCGGCTCGTCGAGTGTGCCGGCGGCGACCCGGCCGGCGTCGACTTCGTCGAGGTCGGCAACACCGACTACCGAGTCGGGCTCGAATCGGGCGCGTTCGACGTCGTGTGGGTGTACGAAGGCTGGGACAAGCTGCGTTTGCAGCAGGCGGGGGTCGACGTGACCACGATCCCGTTCATCGAGCACACGGACTGCATCCCCGACTGGTACACCCCCCTGATCGCCACGTCTGCGCAACTGATCGACGACGACCCGGAACTCGTCGAAGCGTTCCTCGCCGCCACCACCCGCGGCTACGAAGCGGCGATCGGCGACCCCGACGCAGCCGCCGACGCCCTGCTCGCGGCGGCCCCCGAACTCGACGAGCAGCTCGTCCGCGCGAGCGCCGAGTACCTGGCCACTCAGTTCACCGCCGACGCCCCCCGCTGGGGCGAACAGTCGAGCACCGTGTGGGAAACGTTCGTCACCTTCCTCGCCGACACCGGCCTGATCACGAACACACCAAGCGACATCGAGACCTGGTTCACGAACGACTTCCTGCCGAGCGAGTGACAACGACATCGCAATCACCAGAGCGGCCCGATCCGAGATCGTCCGGGGGGACGCCGACGTCGGCGACATGGGTCGCTTGTCGCTAGGAGCCGGCGTCGGTGTCCCCCGGACGACCCAAACCAGTGCTGAGACGTTCGGCAAAGATAGAAGTCATGCGACTCGCGACGATCAGAACGAACGACGGCACCCGCGCCGTGCGTATCGACGGCGACACGGCCACCGAGACCGGCCACACCGACGTCGGCGAACTGCTGAGCGACCCGAACTGGCGTGAGATCGAAGCGACCGGCCCGCGCCACAACCCCGCCAGCCTCGACTACGCCCCCCTGATCCCCTCCCCCGACAAAGTCATCTGCGTCGGCCTGAACTACCGCGACCACATCGCCGAGATGGGCAACACGGTGCCCGAGTACCCGACCCTGTTCGCCAAGTACGCGCGCTCGCTCACCGGCGCCTACGACGACATCGAGCTGCCGCCGGAATCGACCAAGGTCGACTGGGAGGCCGAGTTGACGATCGTCATCGGCGCGGCCGTACGCCGCGCCACCGGCGCCGAGGCGGCCGCCGCGATCGCCGGCTACACCGTCGCCAACGACGTGTCGATGCGCGACTTCCAGCGCCGCACCAACCAATTCCTGGCCGGCAAGATGTGGGAGCACGCCACACCCGTCGGCCCATGGCTCACCGTCACCGACGACCCGGCTCCGGCGTACGCGATCAGCGCGTCGATCGACGGCGAGACGATGCAGTCGTCGAACACCGATCAGTTGCTGTTCGGCCCGGTCGCGCTCGTCGGTTACATCTCGCAGGCGATCACGCTGCTGCCCGGCGACCTGATCCTCACCGGCACCCCCGGCGGCGTCGGCGCCGGGCGCACCCCACCGCGCTTCGTGCAGGCCGGCGAAACGGTCACGATCGCGATCGAGGGGCTCGGCGAGCTGCGCAACCGGTTCACCGCGCCGTAACCAAAGCGAAACCCGCGCAACATTGCGCGGGTCTACGGTTTCCGGATGCTCGACGCGGTCGACCCGCTGATCGGCACGGAGGTCACCGACCTCGCGCCGCCGGACGGGCTCGCCGCGACCTGGTGGTTCCCCAAGCCGCAGGTCGGCAACACCCACCCGGGCGCGTGCTATCCGCTCGGCATGGTGTCGGCCTGCGCCTACTCGGGCGCCTACCCCACCGGCTACGGGCGCTACCGGCTCAACACCGAGGGCATCCCGGGGCGGCTCCACGACGAGCTCGTCGCCTCGGGCATCACCCACTTCCAGCAATCGGGCACCGGCGCGATCCGCAAGTACTACAACTACTTCCGCGTCACGCCGATGATGCTGCCACTCGACGATCTCGGGCGCACGTGGCGGATCGTCGAGGAGGTCGCCGAGCCGGGCTACTACGCGTGCACGCTCGAATCGGGCATCCGCTGCGAGGTCACGGCCGGCCCCAAGTCGGTGGTCCACCGCTACACGTTCCCCGAGCATCACGACGCCCGGCTGGTGATCGACTGCTCGATGGGCGGCCTGGCGATCGAGCACGGCGCCACCGTGCCGCTGCGCGCCGACCTGCACCAGGTGTCGCCGACGGCCGCGCAGGTCGAGCTCACCGTCGAGGGTGCGCCGCTGGCGATGCACGTCGAGTGCGGCACGCCCGAGTGGCGCCAGCTGCTGTGGTACGACCGGCGCCTCATGCCGGGCGGGACGCGCCTCAACTTCGACCACATCCGCCCCACCACGCTGCGCACGTTCGGGCTGATGTGGGTGGGGCCGGCAGCAGCCGGGCAGACCGTCGAGCTGCGGATCGGGTTCGCCCTGCGCGGTGTCGAACAGGCCGAAGCGAACCTGCGCGCCGACGTCGGCCGGGAAGGGTTCGGTGCCCGCCGGCGGGCCACGTCGCACGCCTGGGCGAAGCACCTCGCCGCGATCCACGTCGAGACCGACGACGACGCGCGGCGGACGATCTTCGCCACCGCGCTTTACCACTCGCTGATCAAACCCTGCTTCGCCCCCGACGAGAGTCCGTTCTGGCCGGGCGACGGCCCGTTCGTGTTCGACATCTGCACGATGTGGGACATCTACCGCACGCAGCTGCCGCTGCTCACACTGCTGTTCCCGCAGCGCGCCGCCGAGCTCGCCAACACGCTGCTCACGATCGGCGAGGAAGAGGGCAACATCCCGATCGGCTACCGCATGGCCAAGGGCGCCGACCGCTTCGCCCGGCAAGGGTCGGCGCTCGCCCACACGCTGTTCACCGACCTGTGCCAGCTCGGGGTCACGTCGATCGACTGGGACTGGGCGCTCGTCAACATGCACGCCGACCTGCGCCGGGGCTACGCCGAGGAGCTGCTCGAGCGCGGCATCTGCCACCCGATCACGCACACCCTCGACGTCGCCATGGGCTACGAGTGCAGCGCGGTCGTCGCCCGCCATCTCGGCGACGATGCCCTGGCGCACCAGTTCGAAGCGATCGCCGACGTGTGGGTGCGCGCGTTCGACGCGACGACCGGCCTGCTGGTCGACTCCACCTACTACGAGGGCGGCGTGTGGAACTACTCGTTCCGGCTGATGCCCGACATGGCGGCCCGGATCGAACTGGCCGGCGGGGAGGCCCGCTTCACCACCCTGCTCGACGCCTTCTTCGGCTTCGGCGCGGCGCCCGTCAAGCAACTCGGCGAGCACGCCACCACCGAGGAGATCGCCGCCGGGTACGCGCTCAACCGCTTCGAAGGGCTCAACAACGAACCCGACATGGAAGCGCCGTGGGCCTACCACTACGTCGGCCGCCCCGACCGCACCGCCGAGATCGTGCATGCGATCGTGAACCACCAGTTCGGCACCGGGCGCGGCGGCCTCCCCGGCAACGACGACTCGGGCGGACTGAGCTCGTGGTACGTGTGGGCGTCGCTCGGGCTGTTCCCGGTGGCCGGCCAGAACCTGTTCCTCGTCAACGCCCCCTCGTTCCGCACGGCCACGATCGAGGTCGCCGGCGGCGTACTCACGATCGACACGACCGGCTTCGCCGACACCGGGCGCTGCCAGTACGTGCAGTCGGCGACGTTCGACGACGAGCCGCTCGACCGCACGTGGCTGACCGGCAACGAGGTCCACCGCGGCGGGCGGCTGACGATCGCGCTCGGCCCCGAGCCGAGCGAGTGGGGGGCGGTCGACCGGCCGCCCTCGATGCGGGCGCTGGCGAATCGAGGTGTTCCGTGACACGCAGACTGGTGATCGTCGTCCGTGCCGACCCGGTGATCTGCGGGCATGCCGGCGAGGCCCGCAACCTCGCCGAAGTGGCCGTGCGCAACGGGTTCACCGACGTGCGCATCGTGACGTGGCCGCTGGCGACGCTGCAGGCGTCGGGGCTCCCCCTGAAACCGCTCGACACGGTGCTGCCGTACTCGCCCGGCATCGTCGTCGAACGCCCGGCGCCGGTCGGCGACTACCGGGTGCCCGACGGGCGCGTCGTCGAGGGCATCACGGGGCGGCTCGTCGAGTTGTTCACCGACGGCGTGCCGACCGTGGCCCTGTCGCTGTACCTCACCCCGCACACGACGGCGGTGGTCAACGCCGTCCGCGCGGCCGAGTCGACCGGGCTGCCGGTCGACGTCACGACGATCGCCGAGGCGGTCGGCAGCGACGTCACCAACGTCGTCCGTTCGTGCGTCGGTTCCGGCAACTTCGGTGCGGCCGCACACCTGCTCGGCGCCTATCTGGCCAACGACCACTGCGTCGCCGTCTCCGAGTACACCCGCGAGGTGATCCTCGAGGCGGCCGGCGAGCTCGACCGGGCGCACGGCACGCGCTTCGCCGGGCAATGTGCCGAGCGGATCGGCATCTCGTATCCGGCGATCGACGCCCAGGCGTTCGTGCGCTTGCAGCCGAGCGACACCGCCGCGGTACTCGCCCGGCGCGGGCTCGTCGCCGACGGCTACGCCTTGTTCCTGTCGCGGCTGACCAAGGCGAAAGGCGTCAACGACCTGATCGACGCGTTCGCCCGCAGCCGGGCTCGCCAGGACGTGCGCCTCGTGATCGCCGGCAACGGACCCGAGGCCGTGGCGTTGCGGGCCCAGGCGGCGACGTGCGCGGCGAGCGACAAGATCACGTTCCTCGACGACGTGTCCGATGCCGAGAAGCCGCACCTGATGGCCGGCTGCGCAGCGTTCGTGCTCCCCAGCAAGCCGCGGCCCGAGTTCGTCGAGACGTTCGGCATCGCCCTCGCCGAGAAGATGCTCGCCGGCGGCGGGCCGGTGATCACGTGCCCTACCGGCGGGATCCGCGAAGCGGTCGGCGAGCACGCGTTGCTCGTGCCGGCCGGGTCGGCCCGCGCCCTGCGCGAGGCGCTCGATCACACGATCGGCGGGATGACCGCCGCCGAGCGGACCCGGCGGGCCGCGGCGGCACGCGCCTACGCGCTGCGGTTCGACCGTGAGCGGATCTTCAACGGGCTGTTCGGCGCCGTGGCCGCGGCCGCCTGATCAGTCGGCGAGGATGACGGCCGAGACGTCGAGCAGGTAGTGCAGGTAGCCGGCCCGGTTGAAGAACGTCACGCAGCTCGCCTGGGCGCAGCGGGTGTCGGCAGCGTCGGCGCCGTACTTGAGCAACGCCAGGTTCGGCATCGTCTCGCTCTCGGCCACGGTGATGTTCGACACCTTGGGCGGTTCGCCGGGTGCCGGCGGGTAGGCCGTGAGGAACGTCGTCGTGTACTGCGTCGGGTACTGCCGGGCGAGACCGGTGGCGGTGAGGTTGCCGAGCAGGCCGAGCTGCGGCCCGACCGGGTCGTTGCCGATCTTCACGTCGGCGGCGAAGTCGGCGAAGCTCCACGTTTCCGACATCGACGGGCCGAGCGGGGCCGCGCCGTGTGACGGTTCGCGGGTGTCGAGCGCACGGTACGGGGCGACGAGCGGGACCACCCGGCCGGCGTTGGTGGCCGGATCGGCGGCGGGGCGCAGGTAGCCGACGATGTCGACGACGAGGTCGGTGGCACCCGCCCGGTTGTAGAGCGTGATCGAACCGTCGGCACCGACCGGCACGATCGCCATCACCGAACGGATCTGGTTCTTGGCGAGATTGAGGTTGCTCGTGCTCGGCTGGGTGCCGGCCGGCACCGGGTCGGGCACGATCGACACGTGCGTGCCCTGGCTGGCCGGCTGGCGGTTGACGGCGGTGAGGTTGACGAGCACGCCGTCGACCGCGGCGTCGTTGGGCACCAGCGCGTTCACCGTGGGATTGAACGAGTTGGCGCCATGGATCGGGATCTTGACCTGGCTGTCGCCGGCAACCGGCTTGGCACCGAAGGCCGCTTCGCGGGAGTCGAAGACCCGGCCCGGGCCGACCGGGACGACGCGCGAGCCGGTGTCGGTGACGTTGCTCGAGGAGAACCAGCCGAACAGATCGATCAGGACGTCGGCCTGGCCGTCGGCGATCGGGGCGACGAGGCGCAGCGTCAGCTTGCCGTCGGCGCCGGGGCGCAGGATCGCTGCGTTCGGCACCACCTGCCCGGCGGTGAAGTTGACGACCGACGTGTCGCCCTCGGGGGCGCCGGTGCCGAACGCCCGCAGGTAGCCCTGCTGGGTGGGGGCGACGACGGTGATGTTGACGGCCACGGCGAGCACGTTGTCGTCGGCGCCGTCGCTGTTGGAGTCGGTGTAGGCGGGCAGCCCGCCACGCCCGGCGATGACGACGTCGAACGTCGAGTTGCCGTCCTTCTTGGTCATCGGCTTGCGCCCCGCCGGGGCGACGTCGAGGGCGGGGTCGCGGGTGTCGAGCAGGCGCACCGGGGTGAGCGGGTGGTACTCACCACCGGCACCGAGGTTGCCGACCGCGGCGATCACCCGGTCGGAGCCGGGCGACACGGTGAGGCCGACGGCGGCGACCGCGGCCAGCGCCGCGCCGCCGAGGAACAGCCGGGCGAGCTTGCGGACGCGGGGCTGCTGAGGGCTGAGGTCGGCACTCACGGTGGCCGAGCGTACCCGGCGCGTCCCGAGGGTGTCGGTCACGGGCCGTCAGGCCTCGAACGTCGGCGTCAACCCGAGCTCGGCGACCCGGGTGTCGAGCGCCGCCCGGGCGTCCGGGTTGAGGGTGGTCGCCTCCTCGATCAGCATCACCGGGATGCCGTCGACGATCGGGTACGTACGCCCGAGGCGCGGGTTGTACAGCAGCGCGTCGGCTTCGACGTAGAACAGCGGTCCTTTGTCCTCGGGGCAGGCGAGGATGCTCAGCAGGGCGGGGCTCAGGCTCATCCGGGCGCAGCTTTCTCTAGGAGGCGGTGATCAGCGACAGGACCTCGGCGACCCGGTGGTCGCATTGGTCGCGGTCGGTGGCTTCGAGGTTGAGCCGCAGCAGCGGCTCGGTGTTCGACGGGCGCAGGTTGAACCACCACGAGCCGCAGTCGACCGTGAGCCCGTCCTGCGACGACTGGTGGTATCCGGCGTAGTTGGCGCTCACGGCTGCCAGCACGGCGTCGGTGTCGGCGACCTCGGTGTTGATCTCGCCGCTCGCGGCGTAGCGCTCGAACGGCTTGCGCAGCACCGACAACGGCTGGCCCGAGCGGCTGACCTCGTCGAGCACGAGCAAAGACGCGATCAGCCCGCTGTCGGCGCGGTAGTTGCGGGCGAAGTAGTAGTGCGCCGAGTGCTCGCCGCCGAACACCGCGCCGGTTTCGGCCATCACCTGCTTGATGTACGAGTGCCCGACCTTGGTGCGTACCGGCACCCCACCGCTCTCGCGGATCACCTCGGGCACGGCTTTCGAGCAGATCAGGTTGTGCAGCACGGTGGCGCCCGGGTTGGTGCGCAGCACGGCCGCCGCGAGCAGGGCCGTCGTGGTGGAGCCCGACATGCCGACCCCGGTCTCGTCGACGACGAACACGCGGTCGGCGTCGCCGTCGAAGGCCAAGCCGACGTCGAAGCCGCCGGACTGCACGCGGGCGCACAGGTCGCGCTGATTGGCCGGCTGGAGCGGATCGGCCGGGTGATTCGGGAACGTGCCATCGAGCTCGGGGTACATCACCTCGAGCTCGATCTGCGGCAACCGCGCGAACACGGCCGGGACGACCAGCCCGCCCATTCCGTTGGCGGTGTCGGCCACCACCCGCAGCGGGGCGATCGCGGCCGGGTCGATGAACGACAACACGTGGTCGGCGAACGCCGGCAGGAGGTCGCGCGTGGCGTACGTGCCCGCCGTGGCTGCGGGCGCCGGGCCGCTCCCGGCGAGCACCTGCTCGGCGGTGCGCTGGACGTCGGCGAGCCCGCTGTCGATGCCGACCGCCCGGGCGCCGGCCAAGCAGAACTTGACGCCGTTGTACTGGGCCGGATTGTGCGAGGCGGTGAACATCGCTCCCGGCGCGTCGAGCGAGCCGGCGGCGTAGTAGAGCAGGTCGGTGGAGGCCAGCCCGAGGTCGACCACGTCGACGCCGTGCTCTTGGGCACCCCGGGCGAACTCGGCGACGAGCAGCTCGCCGGAGGGGCGCATATCGCGGGCGACGAGCAGTGTCGGTGCTCCGGCGAAGCGGGCGAACGCCACGCCGAGTGCGTGGGCGACGTCGCCGTCGAGCTGGTCGGGGTACGTGCCGCGGACGTCGTACGCCTTGACGATCTGGTCGAGAACTCGCATAGGGCGCCCCGAGGCTATCCCGGGTGTACCGGATCGCCGGTGTCCTCGGGTTCTGGTTCGGGATCTGGTTCGGGCTCCGGATCCGGCTCGGGTCCGGCCGGGCGGAACAGCGAGCCGGGCATCTCGCTGTCGAACTCGAGGTCGCCCTGGCGCCGCCAGAGCACGCACAAGCCGATGCCGACCACCGTCAACAGCACGGTTGCGTAGTCGGTGAGCGAGCGCTCGAAGCGCAACTCGACGTGCTCGGCGGTGGGCACCACCACCATCATGTTCGGGCCGATCCGCCACGGGCCCTCGGCACCCGAGGCCCCCCAGTTCGGGAAGTAGCTGACCTTGACGAGTACCGGCACGCCGATCTGGTCGACGTCGAACGCCAGCGACTGTTGCCCGATCTCGACGTTGCTGACGGTGACCGCCGGGAGCGCGACCGGCTCGATCGCGTCGGCCGGGGTCACGTAATCGACCTTGTCCTGCACGCCGCGGGCGTTCTCGGAGTGGCGACTCTCGTCGACCGCGATGTCGATCCGCTGCCACTCGGCGGGCCCACCGTCGGCCGGCATCGCCGCCCACTCGTCGGGATTCTGGAACCAGCTCATGCCGAGCTCGAGGTTGCGCTCGCGCTGGTCGCCCGAGCGCGGGTTGACGACGACCGGTTGGACGTCGAGCGGGACGACGACGTCGCTGTCGGCGACCGCGTAGACCTCCCACGGGTGCGACTCGGCGACGAGCGTCAGCTCCGGGCGCGTGGCGGCTTCGCGCTTGGCGGCGTCGGTGCGCACCATCACGTACTTCACGCCGAGGTCCTGCAGGTGGCGCACGCCGACCTCGGCATCGTTGTCGACGTAGCGCAGCTGGCGCACCGGGTTCGAGGAGTTCTCCGACATCGCCGCGGTGGTGATGAAGTGATACGGCGTCGTCCCCGAGGCCTCGAAGAACAAGCCCTCCATCGACGCGATGCAGCCGTCGGTCCAGAACGGCAGCAGCATCAGCGCCATCGTCGTGCCGTACGGACCGTTGTCGGAGTTGTTCTCCCAGTTCGCCCGACCGCAGCCGTGCTGTGGGTCGCGGCCGAGCTCGGCCATCGTCTGGACGATCGCGTAGTACTCGGCGTAGTACTGGTCGCGGCCCTCGTAGCCGCGGAAGTTGTAGCGGGCCCACCCGTCGGCCTGGGCGTCGGCGGTCTGCGACTCGCCCTGCGGGGCCGAGAGCGGGCCCCACGTGTAGACGGCCGGCTTGCCCTCGGCCTTGACCTCGAGCGCGCCACCGGGGAGCACCTGGTACATCCAGCCGAGCACGAGCAGGACGCTCACGGCCGGCACTGCGAAGAACGCCGTCGACGGGCCCAGCGACGGGGCCTGCAGGGCGCGCCGGTCGGTGGCCGCATTCCACAACAGCACGAGCAGCTCGTAGGCGCCGACCACCATCAGCAGGTAGCGGGTGATGTAGATGAACGGCAGGAGCCGTGGGTTCCACAGCAGGCCGATGATCGGCAAGCTGTGGCGCGTGGCGTACACGCCGCCGATGAAGATCATGCAGATCACGCCGAGGGCGACCCCGTTGAGCTGCCGGCGGGCGATGCAGATGAAGAACCCGAGCAGCGCCAGCCCGGAGATGATGAAGTCGAGCACCGTGTCGTGCGGGAAGAACATGCTCCAGTACGAGTCGGCCCAGTCGGGCTTGCCCTCGTACTTCATGTCGGTCATGAAGGCGTGCCCGAGCATGAACGGCCCGACCCACCACATCATCAACAGCACGGTCGTGACGCCGACCGTCACGGCGTACTTGATCCGCTGGCGGTCGGCCCACACGAGGCAGAACACCGTGGCCGCGACCACCATGTAGATCAGCACGATGCCGTGCGACACACCCGCCGCGGCGAGCAGCACCGACGCCCAGACCCGGTACTTGCCGGTGCGCAGGCCGGCGGCGAGCACGCCGAGCGCGAGCATCAACAAGGCCAGCGAGATCGAGAACGAGAACTCGCCGGCCATCGTCGACTTGACGTTGCCGCCGTAGATCTCGAAGCTCTCGTCGAGCACGAAGGCGAGCCCGCCGAACGCCATCAGTTCCGGGATCGGGTGGCGGAACTTGGCGAGCCGGCCGAACGCCCAGCACATCACCGGCAGCGACACGACACCGAGGATGCTGACCAGCTTCATCGCCACGCCGTACGGCAGGACGACGTTGACGAGCAGGATCGCCAGTGCCGGGAGCACCATGTAGAAGCGGTACGTCGGCATGCCCGCGTACCAGTCCATCGACCACCCGTTGAACCAGCCCGACGGGAGCAGGTGGTCGCGGAGGAACGCCGGGCCCCACACGTGCGCCCCGAAGTCGCCGCCGGTGGGTGTCGTGTCGTCGAAGATCAGGTCGCGCCCGGGGAGCACGCTGAGGTGCACGACGTTGGTCATGATGACCGTCGTCGTCGTCAGGGCGAAGACGGTGACGAGGAACTGCACGATGCGCTCGTTGGTCCACGGCCGGTTGGCCCACGCGACCGGTCGGCGCACGACGCGGCGGGCCGCGCGTTCGGGCCAGCCGGCCGGTGCCGGCTCGGCGGGCGGTTCGTCGTCGACGAGATCGTCGTCCCACGGATCGCTCATGCGCCGCTCAGTTTGGCAGGCGTCACCACCACAGCACCGCCGCCATGCCCGCGGCGTTGAACGCCAGGTGGGTGACGATGCCGGGCCCGATCCGCCCGGTGAGTGCCACACCGCCGCCGAACGCGAGCCCGGCCACGAACAGTCCGGGGATCTCGACCGGGCTGAAGTGGATCACCGCGAACAGCAACGCCACGGCAACCAGCGCCGGCCAGCGACCGAGCGAACGGGCGAGCGAGCGCTGCAACAGGCCCCGGTAGACGAGTTCCTCGACGAGCGGGGCACCGATCACGACGACCGCGGCGAGCACCCAGATCCAGCCGCCGTCGGCCTTGTCGATCAGCTCGGTGGCGCGCTCTTCGACGTCGTCGACGCTGAACGTGTCCGGCCACAGCTCGCGCAGCGGCCAGTACAGGGCCGGGATGACGAGCAGCTGCAGGGCGATGCCGACCGGTACGCCGAGCAGGTCGATCGGGCGCACCTCGAAGCCGTAATCGGCGGCGAACCGGCGCGTGCCGAACGCCCGGCTCGTGTACACGAGCCCGGCGAGGAACACCAGCCAGCCGACCGCGACCGCCAGGCTCGACTCGCCGGTGCCGAGGTCGTCGGTGTTCGACCCGAGCACGGAGAACACGAGCAGCGGAGCGAACAAGGTGGCCGCCGGCCACGCCGACGCCCACGTCGCCAGCGCCGGGCCGGGCGGGATCGGGGACGGCTCGGCTGGCTCGGGCACGCCGAGACGCTAACGGCCGCCGCGATGGCTCAGACGGCGATCGCCAGCTGGGTGGTGCGCCGGTCGCGTACCTGCCAGCCGACCGGGGCCTTGAGGCGCTCGCCGTGGCGCAGGCACAAGTCGTAGGCGTGCGGGTCGCGCTCGGCCGCCAACACGTCGAGCCACACCTGGGCACGGGCGTACTCGTAGGTGAGCGTCACCGCGGCAATCTCGCTGCAGCCGGTGCGGGAACAGTGCCGTGCCGATCCGTGAGCCATGCCGCGCCACGTTAGGTTCCCCCGAACACCTGTTTCGCGGATGCTGGCCTGCGCATCCACAGCCGGGCAAACGGCCGTATCCTCTACCCATGGACAAGCTGCCACCGCCGCCTCCTCCCCCGCCTCCGGGGCGCGGTCGGCCGTCGGGGCCGGCCAACAACCGCGACCACCGGCGCCCCAAGCCGTTCGACGGCGGCGCCGACCCCGACAAGCCGAGCGGCTCGTTGGGCTGGAAGCGCTGGTGGCCATGGGTGGCCGTCGGCGCATTCGTCGCCGTGTTCGCCGTGCCCTCGCTGCTCGGCGACGACAACGGCGACGGCAAGACCTACTCCGAGTTCCTCGCCCTCGTCAACGCCGGTGAGGTCGAAGCGATCACGATCGACAACGCCAGCGGCAGGATCACCGGCGAGCTCGCCGACGGCTCGAAGTTCCACACCACCGGTGGCGGCGAGCGCGGCCTGTCCGAAGCCGACGAGCGGCTCGCCCGCGACCGCGGTGTCGACATCGAGTTCCACACCCCGAGCTCGAACTGGTTCCTCTCGGTGCTCGGCCTACTCCTGCCGGTGCTGCTGATCATCGGCTTCTTCGTGTGGATGCAGCGCCGCGCCCAGGGCCAGATGGGCAACGTCATGTCGATCGGTCGCAGCCGGGCCAAGGCCTACAGCACCGATCAGCCGTCCACCACGTTCGCCGACATCGCCGGGTACGAAGGCGTCAAGCAGGAGATCACCGAGGTCGTCGACTTCTTGCGGATGCCCGAGCGCTTCAAGGAGATCGGCGCCCGCGTGCCCAAGGGCATCCTGCTGGTCGGGCCGCCCGGCACCGGCAAGACGCTGTTCGCCCGGGCCGTGGCCGGCGAAGCCGGGGTCGGCTTCTTGTCGGTCCCCGGTTCCCACTTCATGGAGATGTTCGTCGGCGTCGGCGCGAGCCGCGTGCGCGACCTGTTCGAGAAGGCCAAGGAGAGCTCGCCCTGCATCATCTTCCTCGACGAGGTCGACGCCGTCGGCCGGCGGCGCGGGAGCGGGGTCGGCGGCGGGCACGCCGCGCGCGAGCAGACGCTCAACCAGATCCTGGTCGAGATGGACGGCTTCGACACCGACCGCGGGATCATCGTCATGGCCGCCACGAACCGGCCCGACATCCTCGACCCGGCGCTCCTGCGGCCCGGCCGCTTCGACCGGCAGATCGCGATCGACATGCCCGACGTCGACGGGCGCGAGAAGATCCTCCGCGTGCACGCGCGCAACAAGAAGCTGGCCCTCGACGTCGACCTGCGCACGCTGGCCAAGGCGACCCCGACCTTCTCGGGCGCCGAGCTGGAGGCGCTGATCAACGAGGCCGCGCTCATGGCCGCCATGGCCGACCGCGACGCGATCACCATGCACGACCTCGAGGAGGCGCGCGACAAGATCCGCTGGGGGCGGCAGAAGAAGAGCCAGAAGATGCTCGAGAAGGAGCTGCGCGCCACCGCCTACCACGAGGCGGGGCACGCGCTGGTCGCCGCGGTGATCGACGAGTGCGACCCCGTGCACAAGGTGACGATCATCCCGCGCGGCCGGGCGCTGGGCCTGACCATGTCGCTGCCCGACCAGGACCGCTACTCGCTGAACGCCAAGCAGGTGCTGGGGCGCATCTGCATGGCCTACGGCGGGCGGATCGGCGAGCAGTGCTTCACGGGCGAGCTGTCGACCGGCGCCCAGAACGACATCGAGCAGGCCTCCGAGCTGGCGCGGCGCATGGTGACCGAGTGGGGCATGAGCGAGGCGCTCGGCCCGATCAAGTACGAGACGAACGAGGACACGGTGTTCCTCGGGCGCGAGGTCAACCGCACGCGCGTCCACTCCGAGCACACCCTGCAGGAGATCGACCGCGAGGTGCGCCGGATCACTGAGGAGCAGTTCGAGCGCGCCACCGTGCTGGTGGCCCAGCAC
>JAEZFY010000131.1 GCA_023417265.1 Actinomycetes bacterium
CGCCGGCACCCCGCGCGAGATGCCGGCTGAGTACGCCCGCTACACCCGCGAGCAGACCGGCTACGACCTCGCCGGATGGTTCCAGTTCCAGCCGCTCTGGGACGACATCTGCCGCACCGACCCCGACCTGTTCGGCTGAGGCCGGGCGCCGTCGTGCGCCGCCGATCGCGGCCGTGAGCAGCGCGCCGCGGCGCACGCTCGCCACGTTGCCCCCCGAAGCGCTGTTCGTCGTCTCGGCGGTGGCCCAGTACACCGGCGCGGCGATCGCGGTCGGGCTGTTCGACGAAGTCGCCCCGCGCACGGTGGCGTGGCTGCGCGTGCTCGGGGCGACGCTGGCGCTGTTGGCCGTGTCGCCGGGCTGGTTCCGCGGCTGGACTCGCCGCACGCTCGGCGGGGCCGCTGTGTTCGGCATCGCGACGGCGCTGATGAACTTGTTCTTCTACCTCGCGATCGACCGGCTCGCGCTCGGGAACAGCGTGGCGATCGAGTTCGTCGGCCCGATCGCGGTCGCCGCCGCGACCACGCGCACGCGCCGCAACGCGATCGCGGTCAGCGTGGCCGCCGCGGGGGTGCTCACGCTGGGGGGTCTCGAGATCGGTGACAACCCGACCGGGTTGGCGTTCATCCTCGCCGCCTCGGCGATGTGGGCGCTGTACATCGTCGTCGGGTCGCGCGTCGCCAACCTGCGCTCGGGTGTCGGCGGGTTGGCGGTCGGGCTGGCGATCGGCACCGCCGTGCTGACCCCGATCGGGGCACCCGGCAGCGGGCACGTGTGGACGTCGGCGGGGCTGCTCGTGCTGTGCCTGCTGACGGGCGTGTTCTCGAATGCGGTCGGCTACGGCATCGACCAGCACGTGCTCCGGCGCATCCCGGTGCGGCGCTTCAGCGTGCTCCTGGCGACGTTGCCGGTGACCGCGATCGCGGTCGGCTGGATCGCCCTCGGTCAGCGCCCGGGCCCGGCCGAATTGGCCGGGATCGCGCTCGTGCTGGCGGCGATCGCGCTGCAGGAGCGCGAGTCGCTGAGCGCCGCCGAAGTGGTGCCCGAACCGGGCTGACGGCCTACGCCGCGGCCGGGTAGGCCGGGTTGTAGCCGATCGTGGTGCGGTGCAGCTCACGCGCGAAGCCCTCGTAGCCCCCGGTGGCACGGTGCAGCACCGAGCGGTTGTCCCACATCACGAGCATCCCCGGCTCCCACACGTGGCGGTACACGAACTCGTCGCGGGTCTGCCAGGCGTGCAACTCGAACAGCAGCGGCAGGGCTTCGTCGTCGGGCACGCCGTCGATGCCGATGACGTAGCCGATGCAGCCGAACAAGCCGGGTTGGCCGGTTTCGCGGTGCGTCCGCACGAGCGGGTGGAGCTGCGTTGCCAGGGCGGTGTCGGACGGGCGGATGTCCATGCTCCGGTCGGTCTGCTGGTCGCGTGTGCCGTACATGCCTGCCGGGGCGTAGCCGCCGCGCGCCGAGTGCACGGCGAGGCGACCCTCCACCCGACGGCGCAGGTCGGTGGGAAGTGCGGCGTAGGCGGCATGCTGGTCGGCGTACAGCGTCTCGCCGCCGGTCGGCGGCACGGTGACCGCCTGAAGCACGGTGCCGTCGGGCGGGTGCGTCTGGAAGCTCCAGTCGGAGTGCCAGTTCTCGGCGAACAGCGGCGACGTCTCGTCGGCCCGGCGGCGCACGGCGATCACGTGCTGGCGGCCCGGAATCGGGGCGATGAACGGATCGTCGCCGAACGGCCCGAAGTACTGCGTGAAGCGCTCGAGCGCGTCGTCGTCGAGGGCCTGCTCGGGGAACGCGAGCACGTGATGGGCGAGCCACGCCGCCCGGATCTCGGCGACGTCGGCGGCGCTCAGCTCGCGGGTGAGATCGACGCCGGTGACGCGGGCGCCGCATGCCTGGCCAGAGGGTGTGACCTCCACGTCGCCAACACTGCCACCGCGACGACGTAGAGGACGAGCCCCACGACCACGGTGCGGTCGAAGCCGAACGTCATCGACAGCATCGTCGTCGACGTCGAGCCGATCACCGAGAAGAACCCGTTGACCGCCCAGCACCAGGCGACGAGACGGCCCTCGTCGGCGCCCGACCTGCCGGCCGCCGCCCGGGCGGCGTCGATGCCGGTCGGCAGGAACATCCCGAGCAGCACACCGACGGGCAGGAGCAAACCGACGACGAGCGCGATCCGGGCCCAGCTCGGCCACGCCAGGGCGGCGTCGGTGATCGGGTCGGCGGCGAGCAGGTAGGCAAGCGTCACCACCCACATCGCCACGACGACGGCTGCCAGACGTTTCCGCTGCCCGGCCGTGATGCGGTCGGAGAAGCGGGCGCCGACCGCGGTCGCGATCAGGAGCGTGAACAGCGATACCGACAGCGACAGCGTCGGATAGCCGAG
The DNA here is from genome assembly GCA_023417265.1 of Actinomycetes bacterium. Classification (GTDB taxonomy): domain Bacteria; phylum Actinomycetota; class Acidimicrobiia; order Acidimicrobiales; family Ilumatobacteraceae; genus Ilumatobacter. Next base: position 2,391 of record JAEZFY010000131.1, read on the forward strand.
CAGCAGGGCGAAGCGTTGGATCATCGAGATCTCGACGATCATGAAGCCGAGCCCGAGCGCGGCGAAGTACACGAGCAACCGCCAGCGACCGGGTACCGCGACCACGGGCGCGGCATCGGTACCGTCGCGTGTGAGCCGCCGGCTGACGGCGAACGGGACGAACAGCAACACCGCGGCGGTGACGACGGCGACCATCAGCAACATCAACAGCAACCGTTCGCCGATCGCGATCTCCGAGTCCTCGTAGCCGCGCGAGAAGTTGGTCAGTACGTCGGAGTACGGGGTGAAGTGCCAGAAGAACGGCCGGTCGTCGGTGATCGCGCCGATGTCGTACGGGTAGTCGGCGACGAGCCGGTTGACGGTCGCCTGGTCGGCGGTGATCAGCTCGGCGGTCAGCCCCTCGCCGGTGCCGCCGCCGCCCGGCAGGTGCACCGGTCGCGCCCCGACCACCTGCGGGATGTAGTCGGCGATCCGTTGCGTCGCGTCGGCATCGATCGGCGGCCGCGACAGCACGATCGTCGACGCCTTGCCGAACGTGAGCACGTTGTCGGCACTGTCGTCGGACTGCACCATCAGCATCGTGTGGGCGGCGAACGCGCCCGGCTCACGGAACTCGGGGATCGCCTCGCGGGCAGTCACGAGGTAGCGCGCCGTCCGCGTCGGGCGGGTGTCGAAGTCGAAGTCGCCGAACTGGGCGACGATCATCCCGTCGGCCGACAGGTGCTCCCACGACTCGGCGATCATCTCGGACGTGTAGAGGTAGCTCTCCGAGAGCACGAACGCGCCCGACGTGGCAGCGTTGGACGCCGCGTACGAGTCGGGGGCGACGAACCAGATCAGGTCGTACTCGTGGTCGCTGCGGGCGAGAAACGTGCGTCCGTCGGCTTGGATGTAGTCGACTTCGGGCCGGTTGGCGAAGTTCCCCGAGTACTCGGCGAAGCGGCCGGTCACGAGGTCGTGGGTGACCGGGTTGAGTTCGACCGCGTCGACGTGGCCGACGCCGTAGTGCAGCGCGCCTTGGACCTCGTTGCCGCCGGCCGCGCCGATGATGAGAATCCGTTCCGGGTTGCGCCCGAGTGTTGCCCACGGGATGTAGCGGCTGTCGCCGTCGAACCGGGCGTCGGTGGCCGGCGTGCCGTCGGACTGCCAGATCGACGAGCCCCACAGGCCGTCGTGGTGGAGCGTGTAGAGCGGGCCGTATTCGACCGCGTCGACGCGGAAGACTGCGCCCCAGTCGCCGGCGGCGACGTCGTGGCTCAGCCGCAGCGTCTTGGCGTCGTCGGTACGTACGTCGAGTTGGCCGACGAGCACCGCGGCGACGAGGGTGACGGCCACCCCGCCGGCGGCGAGCGGCACGCCGCGGTGGGTGCGCACGGCGATCAGCAGGCCGAGCGCGGCGAACACCACCGATGTCGCCAGCACCATCGCCGGTGGGCCGATCGTGCGCTGCAGGGGCACCGCCAAGAGGCACCCGAGGGCGGCCCCGACGAGGTCCCAGAAGTAGAGCTTGCGGACGTCAGCGGCGTCGACGACGATCAGCACCGAGATCACGATCCCGAGCGCGAAGAACAGCGTGGTCAACGCCAATGCCACCACGATCAGCACGAGCAGCTGCCCGACCGCCGCGCCGATCGTGCCGGCCCAGATCAGGTTGACGTTGGTGGGAAGGCGGGCGACGAGCAGGTAGGCGAGCACGCCGGCGGCGGCGCCGAACGGGGCGATCTGGCGGATCGTCGTCAGCGCGTCACGGTTGCGCAGCCGTGACGACAACGCCGTGACCGTCGCCGCCGCGCCGAACCCCAAGAGGGCCAGGCCGATCACGAAGTAGGTGTAGTAGTAGAACAGCTTGAACGAGACGATGCGCGTGTAGGCGATTTCCAGGGCCAACCCGGCAAACCCCACCACGCCCGCCGCAAGGCGACGTAACAGCACGGCCGGAAGCTAGTTCGCGGTGGTCCCCTGCCCGCGGTTCACGCGCGGATTCGCTGCCGCGGTCAGTGGGTGAGGCCGGGGGCGCACAGCCCGTCGAGCTCTTGGATCACGATCCGGTCGCGGTTCTCCCAGGTGACCTCGTTGCGCGGGTCGGCCTTCAGGTTGAACACGCGGAACTCCATCTCGGTGGTGTCCACCGACAGGATCCGGCCGATCAGCGGCTCGCCGAGGCCGAGCAGGACCTTGATCGTCTCCAGCGCCTGGATCGAGCCGACGATGCCGGGCAGCACGCCGAGCACGCCCGCCTCGGCGCACGACGGAGCGAGTTCGGCCGGCGGCGGCTCGGGCACCATGTCGCGGTACGTCGGCCCCTCGAGCGGGTGGAACACCGACACCATCCCCTCGAACCGGAAGATCGAGCCGTGCACCACGGGGATGCCGAGCTTCACCGACGCGTCGTTGAGCAGGTAGCGCGACGGGAAGTTGTCGGCGCCGTCGACGATCACGTCGTAGCCGCTGATGATGTCGACGATGTTCGCCGCATCGAGCCGGGTGTCGTAGGTGACGACGTTGACGTCGGGGTTGAGCAGCGTGAGTGTCTTCTTCGCCGAGTCGACCTTGCGGTCGCCGATCCGGTCGATGTTGTGGAGGATCTGGCGCTGCAGGTTGGAGGCGCCGACGTCGTCCATGTCGACGATGCCGAGCGTGCCGACACCGGCCGCCGCCAGGTACAGCGCGGCGGGCGACCCGAGGCCGCCGGCGCCGAGCAGCAGCACCTTTGCTTCGAGCAGGCGTTGCTGACCCGCGACGCCGACTTCGGGGAGCAGCAGATGGCGCTTGTAGCGCTCGGTCTGCTCGGCATTGAGGCTGGCCGGCTTCTTCCAGTCGCGGCCCTCGTCCTTCCAGCGCCCGAACCCGCCGACCATCGACTCGACGGTGTCGTAGCCGAGCTCCTGGAGCGTGCGCGCGGCGAACGCCGAACGGACGCCGCCGGCGCAGTAGACGACCACGGGCTTGGTCTTGTCGCTGAGGCGCCCTTCGACCTGGCTCTCGAGATGGCCGCGGGGAATGTGCACGGCGCCCGGGATCGCGCCCTCGGCGTACTCGTCGGGTTCGCGCACGTCGAGCACGGCGTAACCCTCGGCGATGTGGGCGGCGGCGGCGTCGGGCGTCACCTCGGTGATCTCGGCCTTGGCGGCAGCCAACAGGTCACGGAACGTTGCCATAGGCCTTAAAACCTACTAGATGGGTCGGGTATTCCCGACGGGCCGTTGCGGACCAGTGCGGGGAGCACGTCGCCGATCCGGCCGCGCACGACGTGGTGGGCGTGATGGTCCATCTCGGTCGGGTCGCCGTTGACGACCACGACCACTGCTCCGGCCCGCCGGGCGGTCGGCACGCACTGGTTGACGGGCCCCACGGCGAGCGTCGACCCGACGGCGAGCAACAGGTCGCACTGCTCGGCCACCCGGAACGCCCGGTCGATCACCTCCGGCACGAGCGACTGGCCGAAGCTGATCGTGTCCGACTTGATGATCCCGCCGCAGGCACGGCACGGCGGATCGGCTTCGCCGGCGCGCACACGGTCGAGCGCCTCGGCCATCGGGCGCACGTCGTCGCAGGCCAGGCAGCGCGTGGAGCGCACCGAGCCGTGCACCTCGACGACGAGTTCGGGGTCGTTGCCGGCCGCCTGGTGCAAGCCGTCGATGTTCTGCGTGACGAGGGCGTGCAGGCGGCCTTGCCGTTCGAGGGCGACGAGGGCGCGGTGCCCGGCGTTCGGTTCGGCGGTCCACACGGGCGTGTCGAGGCGATGCAGCCAGGCCAGTCGGCGAACCTCGGGATCGCTCACGTAGTAGCGGATGTCGGAGGTCCGCTCGGCCTTGGGGTTACGGGTCCACACGCCGTTCGGCCCACGGAAATCGGGGATGCCCGATTCGGTCGAGATCCCGGCGCCGGTGAGGACGACGATCCGCTGCGCCGCGGCGACGGCCGCCTCAGCGGGGGCGAGGTCCGTGCTCGGCTCCATCCGTCGAGCGTAGGCGGGTGGGCGACGGCCGGAGCCGCGCTGGCGGCGCCAGACTGGAGGGATGCGTCGGCTCGCCCTCACGGTCGCGATCAGCCTCGCTGCCGTGGCCGCCTGCGGCGAGCGCACGCCTGCGGGCTCGGGCACGTTCGTCGAG
>JAEZFY010000155.1 GCA_023417265.1 Actinomycetes bacterium
GGTGTACACCGGCCGCGGTTGTCGGGCCAAGTGGGGGAGCAGGGGCAGCCAACACCAGTCGCCGACCCAGGCGCCGTGCACGAGCACGATCGCGCCCTCCGTGAGCGTGTCGGCCGGTGGGAGGACAGGGTGTGTGTCAGCGGACACTTGCCCACTGTACGGGCAAGCGTCCGCCGCGCGCCGAACGGATCGGCGCTTACGACTCGAGCTGCTGGGAGAGGTAGTTCTCGATGCCGATCTGGCGGATCGTCTCGAGCTGGGTCTCGATCCAGTCGATGTGCTCCTCTTCGTGGACGAGGATCTCCTCGAACAGGTGCCGTGTGCCGTTGTCGTGCTTGGCGACGGCCAGCTCGACGCCCTCGTTGAGCCGCTTGACCGCCTCGTACTCGAGCGCCAGGTCGGCCTGGAACTGCTCGAGCACAGTCTCGCCGATCCGCAGCGGCGAAAGCCGCTGGTAGTTCGGGATGCCGTCGAAGTAGAGGATCCGGTCGGTGATCGCGTCGGCGTGCTTCATCTCGTCGATCGATTCCTCGCGGGAGTGTTCGCCGAGCTTGCGGTAGCCCCAGTTGGACTGCATCTTGCCGTGCAGGAAGTACTGGTTGATGGCCGTCAACTCGGCCGTCAGGACCTCGTTGAGCTTCTCGATGATCTCCGGGTCGCCGTGCATTTCCCCAGCGTAGACCACCGATTGCGGGCAACCGGCGTTGATCTTCAGCGTCAGGGATGCCTGACGCCCGCCCGTTACCGGGCCGCGCTACCAGGCCAGCCGGGCGGCGGGGAGCGACACGCGGCACTCGTGCAGCGCGTCTTCGAGCGTGGGGTGGCACGACAGACAGTTCGTGCCCGCCCCGCAGCGTTCGCCGATCTCGGCCAGGTTCGACGCGCCTTGCTCGATCGCGCGGCGAACCTTGCGCTCCGAAACCCCCTCGCACAGGCAGATCAACGCCATGCCCGTAAGGTACTCCTAACAGTCGGGTGCGTGCAACCTTGACGGAGCACGTTGATGGGGGCGCCCGTCGCCGAAGCGTGCCCCCAGAACTATTGCGAACCGGGCTGCTCTCCCTAGACTCCCGACGGCCTTCGAGGCTTCCGCGCGTGCAGCGATGTCGCTACCCGGCGCGCGTCGCACTCGACGGGGCCCCGCCGTCCCACACTCATCTACCTACTACTAGGAGCCCACATGCTCGGACTTCTCGCCCAGGAGACAGGTCTCGACCTGTCTGGTGGCAACCTCGCCCTGGTCGTCGTCATCGCCGCCATCTCGCTGGCCGCGCTGGGCATGGGTGCCAAGTTCCGTGGCGAAGTCCTGGCCGCCGGTGACGGCACGCCCGGGATGCAGCAGATCGCGCTCGCCGTGCAGGAGGGCGCGATGGCGTACCTCCAGCGCCAGTTCCGCACGCTCGGCATCTTCGCGGCGATCGCGTTCTTCGCGCTCCTGGCGCTCCCGGCGCACGGGTGGGACGTTCGCATCGGCCGCTCGCTGGCGTTCCTGGTGGGCGCCGGGTTCTCGGCGGCGATCGGCTACCTCGGCATGTGGCTGGCCACGCGAGCCAACCTGCGCGTCGCCGCCGCCGCCAACGACGGTGGCCGCACGCCGGCGATGAACATCGCCTTCCGTACCGGAGCCGTGGTCGGCATGGCCACCGTCGGGCTCGGCCTGTTCGGTGCCTCCGTCGTCGTCTTGATCTTCTCCGGCGACGCTCCCGAAGTGCTCGAAGGCTTCGGTTTCGGCGCCGCGTTGCTGGCGATGTTCATGCGCGTCGGTGGTGGCATCTTCACCAAGGCTGCCGACGTCGGCGCCGACCTTGTCGGCAAGGTCGAACAGGGCATCCCCGAGGACGACCCCCGCAACCCGGCCACGATCGCCGACAACGTCGGCGACAACGTCGGCGACTGCGCCGGCATGGCCGCCGACCTGTTCGAGTCGTACACCGTCACGCTCGTCGCCGCGCTGATCCTCGGCTCGCAGGCGTTCGGCGTGAAGGGCCTCGTGTTCCCGCTGCTGGTGCCCGCGATCGGTGCCCTCACCGCCGTGCTCGGCGTGTACCTCACCAAGCCGAAGGACGGCGAAGGTGCGCTGGTCACGATCAACCGGGCGTTCTACATCTCGGCCGCGATCGGTGCGGTCGGCTCGGCGGTCGCCGCGTTCGTCTACCTGCCCGGCGATTGGACCGATCTCGGCACCGGCGCCGAGGCCGAGGTCAACCCGCGCCTGTTCGCCGCCCTGGCCGTGATCATCGGCGTCGTGTTGGCGGCCGCGATCATCGGTCTCACCAACTACTTCACCGGCACCGACCACCGCCCCGTCAAGGACATCGGCAAGAGCACGATCACCGGTCCCGCCACCGTGATCCTGTCGGGGCTCTCGGTCGGGTTCGAGTCGGCCGTGTTCACCACCGTCCTGATCGGCGGCTCGGTCTTCATCGCCGCCCTGATCGGTGGCTCGACGGCCCTGTTCGCGGTCGCCCTGGCCGGTTGCGGCCTCTTGACCACGGTCGGCGTGGTCGTCGCCATGGACACGTTCGGCCCGGTGGCCGACAACGCCCAAGGCATCGCCGAGATGTCCGGCGACGTCAGCGACGAAGGCGCCCAGATCCTCACCGAGCTCGACGCCGTCGGCAACACCACCAAGGCCGTCACCAAGGGCATCGCCATCGCCACCGCAGTGCTCGCCGCGTCGGCCCTGTTCGCTTCCTACTCGCAGAAGGTCGTCACGGCGTTCTTCGACGCCGGGGTCGACGTCGACTTCAGCACGTTCATCGTGTTCGACGCCAAGCTGCTGGTCGGTGTGCTGCTCGGCTCGGCCGTGGTGTTCCTGTTCTCCGGCCTGGCTATCAACGCCGTCGGCCGGGCGGCGATGGCGGTTGTGCTCGAAGTTCGGCGCCAGTTCCGCGAGCATCCGGGCATCATGGAAGGCACGACCCGCCCCGAGTACGGCGCGGTGGTCGACATCGTCACCCGCGACTCGCTGCGCGAGCTGATCACCCCGGGCGTGCTCGCCGTGCTTTCGCCGATCGCGGTCGGGTTCGGCCTCGGCGTCGGCCCGCTCGCCGGGTTCCTCATCGGGGCGATCGGTACCGGCACGCTGATGGCCGTGTTCCTCTCCAACGCCGGCGGTGCGTGGGACAACGCCAAGAAGCTGATCGAGGACGGCCACCACGGTGGCAAGGGCTCGCCGGCGCACGCCGCGGCGGTCATCGGCGACACCGTCGGCGACCCGTTCAAGGACACCGCCGGCCCGGCGATCAACCCGCTCCTCAAGGTGATGAACCTGGTGTCGTTGCTCGTGGTGGCGGCCGTGGTCAAGCTGTCGTACGGCGTCGACGAGAGCGACCCGATCCGGATCGTGATCGCCCTCGCCGCGACCGCCGGCATCGTCGCCGCGGTCTACGTCAGCCGCAACCGTCCGATGATCGACGCCGCCCGCGAGATCTAACACGACTTCGTGAGAAGGTTGCGCAGATGGTGCGCAACCTTCTCACGAGTTGGGCGTTGGCGCGGGGGAGCGGCGCGTCAGGCCGGCCACCGCGGCAAGGATCGCCAGCGTTCCGGCGATGCCGAGCGGGCCGATCCGTTCGTCGAGCACCACCGCCGCGGCCACCGCGGCCGTGACCGGTTCGAGCAGCGAGGCGATCGTGGCGGTGCTCGCTCGCACCGTGCGCAACCCGGCGTACAACAACCCGTACGCGAGCGCCAGCGTCATCACGCCGAGATAGCCGAGCAGCGCGATCGCCCGTCCGTCAGCCGTGGTGAACGGCCCCCCGGCGAGTACCGCGATCGGGAGCAGGAACAGCGTGCCGAACACCGTCGTGCAGGCCGTCACACCGAGCGCCGACTCGGTCGCCGACATGGCGTGCCCGATCAGCGTTGTCACCGCGTACGCCGTTCCCGACAGCAGCGCCAGGACGATGCCGAGGGTCGGTCGATCACCGTCGGTGCCGCCCCCGCTCACCAGCGCAAGGCCGATCAGCGCGGCGCCCAGGATCGCCGTTTCGATACCGGTCGGGCGGGTCGCCCGGCGGGCGTGCTCGAACGTGGTCAGCAGCACCGGGGCGACGCCAAGGCTGATGACCGTGGCGGCGCTGACCCCGACCGCGACCACGGCGCCGAAGTAGAGGGCCTGGTAACCGCCGACGCCGATGCCCACCAGCACCGAGCGCACCGGGTAGCGGCGGATCGTCGTCGCCAGCTCGCGCCACGCCTGTCGCACGGTGACCGCGGCCAGTACGACCACCGCGGCGATGCCCATCCGCCACGTCGACACGGCGGTCGTGCCGAGCGCACTGTGGCGCCCGATCAACTGCATCGCCAGCCCGCCGGTGCCCCACAGCACCGCCGCACCGCACACGTACAACAGCCCGGCGCGCACGACGGCGCAGGTTACGCGTGCCGCCGCCGACGGGCCGCGTCGGTTCGCTCCCGGGCGTCAGCCGGGAATCGACAGGGTTTCGCCGGCGGCCACGGCGCGGCGTTCGTCGCCGAGGCGGATCGGCACGGGCCCGCCCGAGAGCACGTCGACGGTGGCACCGGACGGCGTGACCTCGACCGCCAGGAGCGCGCCGTGGCGCTGCAGCCGGAACCGCACCGCGTCCCAGGCCTTGGGCAGGCGAGGGTGGAACTGCAGCTCGTGGCCGGTGTCGCGGAACCCGGCGAACCCGTGCACGATCGCCGCCCACACGCCGCCGGCGTTGGCGATGTGCACGCCGTCAGCGGTGTTCTCGTGGCTGTCGGCCAGGTCGAGGTACAGCGACTGCTGGAAGTACTGCCAGGCCAGCTCGTCGTAACCGACCTCGGCGGCGACGATCGACTGCACGCACGCCGACAGCGACGAGTCGCCGGTGGTGATCGGGTCGTAGTAGTCGAAGTTGCGGCGCTTGGTGTCGACGTCGATGTGCTCACCGCGCAGGAACATCGCCAGCACGACGTCGGCCTGCTTGAGCACCTGGTACCGGTAGATCACGAGCGGGTGGAAGTTGAGCAGCAGCGGATACTTCTCGGGTGGAGTGCCGGCGAAGTCCCACCGTTCACGTTCGAGGAAGGCCGCGTCCTGGGGGTGGATGCCGAGTGCTTCGTCGTAGGGCACGTACATCTCATCGCAGGCCCGGTGCCACCCGGCGATTTCGTCATCGTCGACACCGGTGCGGCGCACGAGTGTCTCCCACGCGTGCGGCGCCCACTCGCGCAGCGACGTCACTGCGTCGGCTGCGTAGCGCATCGTGAAGCGCGCCATCAGGTTCGTGTAGGTGTTGTCGTTGACGACCGTCGTGTATTCGTCCGGCCCGGTGACCGAGTGGATGTGGAAGCGGCCGTCGCCGTCGCCGTTGCCGTTCGACGCGTAGAACCCGAGATCCTCGTAGAGGCGGGCCGTCTCGACGAGCATCTCGGCGCCCTCGTTGGCGAGGAACTCGATGTCGCCCGTGGCGTTCAGGTAGCGCTCGAGGGCGTACACGACGGCGGCGTTGATGTGGTACTGAGCGGTACCCGCGGCGTAGTACGCCGAGGCTTCCTCGCCGTTGATCGTGCGCCACGGGTACAGGGCGCCCTTCTGCGACAACTCCGCCGCCCGGGCCCCGGCGGCGCCGAGCATCTGGTAGCGGAAGCGCAGGAGCTTGCGGGCGGCGGACGGGTTCGTGTACGCCAGCATCGGCAGGAGGTACACCTCGGTGTCCCAGAAGTAGTGGCCGTCGTAGCCGCCGGCCGTGACCCCTTTGGCGGCAACCCCCGATTCGTGCGTGCGGGCGGTCGCCTGGGCGATCTGGAACAGTGCCCAGCGGACCGCCTGCTGGGCGGCCGGGTCGCCGTCGATCTCGATGTCGCTGTGCGACCAGAACCCGTCGAGCCAGGCCTGCTGTTCGGCGAGCAGTTGCAGCCGGCCCGCGGTGCGGGCTCGGTCGAGCGTGTGTCGACAGCGGTCGGCGAGCTCTTTGGCGGGCACGCCACGGGACGTGTGGTAGGTGACGTACTTCGTGAGCCGGATCGGGTCGCCGACCCGGCCCTCGATCGTGAACACGGTCTTCGCCTGGTCGGGGCCGAGCGTCGTCTCGATCTCGGTGGGGCACGGCGTGTCGAGCTCGTGCCGGTACGCGCAGGCGAGCGTCATTCCGCTGTTCCGGCAGCGGAACCCGAGCGTCACCCGTCCTCCGCTCGGATCGGTGGTGTCGCCGAGCCGGGGTTCGTGATGCTGCAGCTTCGGTTCGAGTACGCGCTCGCTGAACTTGCGGGCACGGCGCGGGTCGGTGCCCTCGCCGAGCGCCGCGTCGAGCACGTGGTACTCGTCTTCGCCGTCCTGGCGGTTGAGCAGCTGCGACGAGATCACCACGGGTGCGTCGCCGTCGAGCAGGGTCACCTCGAGTTGCAGCACGGCGAGGTGACGGTGCTCGAGCGACACCATCCGCTCGGTGCGCACGTGCACCCGCTTGCCTGAGGGGCTGCGCCAGATCAGGTCGCGCGAGGACGTGCCGGTGCGGAAGTCGAGGGTGCGCGCGTAGTGGGTCAGTTCGGCGTCGGCGAGCAGCAACGGCTCGTCGTCGACGTACAGCTTGATGACCTTCGGGTCGGGCACATTGACGATCGTCTGGCCGGTCTTGGCGAACCCGTACGCGTCCTCGGCGTGCTGGATCTGCCACGTTTCGTGGAATCCGTTCAGGTACGTGCCGTGGGTGTGTGCGTCGCGGCCCTCGCTCGGGTTGCCGCGCATACCCAAGTAGCCGTTACCGATCGCGAACAGTGTCTCGGTGACGCCGAGGTCGTGGGTGGCGTGCTCGGTCTCGAGCAGCTTCCACGGCTCGACCGGGAAGCGATAGCGAGGGATCGAGTCGGCGATCGGACGGAGTCTCATCGGGTTGCCTGTCTCATCGGGTTGCTCGGCTGATCACGGCGTGGCGGGGAGCGTGTCGGCGAGGTCGGCCACCACCGCGTCGGCCCCGGCGACGGTGAGGGCGGCGGCGTGTCCGCCGCGGTCGACGCCGAGCACGAA
>JAEZFY010000188.1 GCA_023417265.1 Actinomycetes bacterium
CGGGAACCGGGCGGGCGGGTGCGGCGCCACCGTGGGGGGCGGGCGCTCCGGCGGGGCGGGCTCGGCGCGAACCGGTTCGGCGAGCGAGCGGTCGTAGAGCACGCGCCGGCCCGGGTCGCCGAGCACCCGGTAGGCCTCGTTGACGGCGTGAATCGTGTCGCCGCCGGCCGACCCGGCGACGTCGGGGTGGTGTCGGCGCGCGAGCTCGCGGTACGCCGACCGAATCGCCTCGGGCGACGCGTCGGCGGGAACACCGAGGACGTCGTAGTGCGTGCGGATCGGCTCAGGCTAGGCGCCGCCGCCGGCGCGCCGGTCGGCCCGGTTACGCCCGTTCGAGGGCCTGCGCGATGTCGGCCACCAGATCGGCGGTCGACTCGACACCCACCGACAGGCGCACGAGATTGGCCGGCACCTCGAGCGGCGACCCGGCCGCCGAGGCGTGGGTCATCTGCCCCGGATGCTCGATCAGGCTCTCGACGGCACCGAGTGATTCGGCCAGCGTGAACAGCTCGGTGCTCGCCGCCACCCGCAGCGCGGCGTCCTCGCCGCCGCGCAACGTGAAGCTGACCATCCCGCCGAAATCGCGCATCTGCTTGGCGGCCGCGGCGTGGCCCGGATGGTCGGGGAGTTGGGGGTACAGCACGCGTTCGACCGCCGGGTGCCCGAGCAGCAGATCGACGACCGCCCGCGCGTTCGTGCAGTGCCGCTCCATCCGCAGCGCCAGCGTCTTCACCCCGCGCAGCACCAGATAGCAGTCGAACGGGGCGGGCACCGCGCCAGCCGCGTTCTGGGTGTAGCGCAGGCGTTCGGCGAGCCCGTCGTCGGTGACCGCCAAGAACCCGCCGACGACGTCGCTGTGCCCACCGAGATACTTGGTGGCCGAGTGGACAACGATGTCGGCCCCGTGCGCGAGCGGATTCTGCAGGAACGGCGTGGCGAACGTGTTGTCGACCACGACGAGGGCACCGTTGGCGTGGGCGACCTCGGCGATCGCTTCGATGTCGAGACACGTCAACAGCGGGTTGGTGGGCGTCTCCAGCCACACCATCGCGGTGTCGTCGCGCCACCCGGCGGCGAGCGCGTCGACGTCGGTGAGGTCGGCTGGCGACCACGCCAGCCCGGCTGGGGCGTGAACCTTGGCGATCAGGCGGTACGTGCCGCCGTAGGCGTCGTTGCCGAGCACCACCCGCTGCCCCGGCGAGAGCAGCCGCAAGACGTTGTCTTCGGCCGCCAGCCCACTCGCGAAGGCGAGCCCGTGATCGGCGCCTTCGAGCGCGGCGACGCACGTCTCGAGCGCGCTGCGGGTCGGGTTGCCGCTGCGCGAGTACTCGTAGCCGAGATGTCCGCCGACGCCGTGCTGGGCGAACGTCGTCGACAGCGAGATCGGGGCGACGACCGCGCCGGTGGTGGGGTCGGGTGCTTGACCGGTGTGGATCGCCCGGGTCTCGAACCCCCAGCCGTGCTGCTCGTCGAGCTCACCCACGGCGCACCTCGGCGGGGGCGTTGCGGGCGGCGACGGCTTCGAAGTACGTGAGCACGTCGGTACGGCTGAGCACGCTCAGCGGGCGCCCGCCGGCGAGCACGAGCAACGCCGGGTGACGGTCGAGCAGTTCGACCGCACGGGTGACCTTCTGGCCGGCGCCGATCGTGGGCAGCTTGGGCCCCATCACCTGCTCGACCGGCACGTCGAGCACGGTCGGGTCGGCGGCGATCGCCTTCATCAACTCGAGTTCGTCGACCGCGCCGGACACCTCGGCGGCCGCGAACGGGGGTGTGTTCTTGCACACCGGCAACTGGCTGATGTCGTTGGCACGGAGGATGTCGACGGCCGCCCGCACGGTCTGTTCGGGGTTGACGTACAGGAGCTGCGGCGTGTCGCCGCGGGTGTCGAGCACGGCGCTGATGCACTCGTCGCACTCGCGCAGGAATCCGTAGTTCGCCATCCACTCGTCGTCGAACACCCGCGACAGGTAGCCGCGCCCGGAGTCGGGGTTGAGGACCACCACGATGTCGGTCGGGGCCGCCTGCTTGGCGACCTGGATCGCGGCGGCGACCGCGAGCCCGCCCGATCCGCCGATCAGGATGCCCTCCTCCTGAGACACGCGCCGGGCGGTCAGGAAGCTCTCCTCGTCGCTGATCGCGATCACCTCGTCGTACAGGTCGGGGTCCCACGCGGCCGGGAAGAAGTCCTCGCCGACCCCCTCGACGAGGTACGGGCGGCCCGACCCGCCCGAGAACACCGAGCCCTCGGGGTCGGCTGCGACGACCCGCACGCCGGGATTCTGCGACTTGAGATAGCGCGCCGTGCCCGTGATCGTGCCGCACGTGCCGGCCCCGGCCACGAAGTGCGTGATCCGGCCACCGGTCTGCTGCCACAGCTCGGGCCCGGTGGTGTTGGTGTGGGCGAGCGGATTGTTCGGGTTGGCGTACTGGTTCGGGCGGAACGCCCCCAGTTCGCGGGTGAGTCGCTCGGCCACCGAGTAGTAGCTCTGCGGGTCTTCCGGGGCGACCGCCACCGGGCACACGACGACCTCGGCGCCGTACGCCTTGAGCAGTGAGATCTTCTCCGGGGCGACCTTGTCGGTCATCACGAACACGCACCGGTAGCCACGCTGGGCGGCGACGATCGCCAGGCCGACACCGGTGTTACCACTCGTCGGTTCGACGATCGTGCCGCCTGGCTGGAGCAGGCCGTCACGCTCGGCGGCGAGGATCATCTCCAACGCCGGGCGGTCCTTCGACGACCCGCCAGGATTGGTGGTCTCCATCTTCATCGCCAGCACACACTCGATGCCCTCGGCAGCGCTGATTTGCTTGAGGCGCACCAGTGGCGTGTCGCCGATCAGGTCGATCACGCTGTCGGCGATCGCCGTACCGTGCAACCGGGCGTCGGACGAGTCGTTTCCGAACGGCATGGCGCGCACGCTATCGCAGGGCCCACCGAGCCGATCCGGGACCCACCGCAGCCCGGTTCGTGGGGGCGGTCCGGGGGCTGCCACGATGCAAGCCGGACGACCGCTCGGGGGAGCGGCCGGGGGTGAAGGGGGACAGGCATGCAGGCAACAGCAGCCGTGCTGCGCGAGCCGACCGGTTCGTTCGCGATCGAGCAGATCGAGGTCGGCGAACCGCGCGCCGAGGAGGTGCTCGTACGGATGGTCGCAACCGGCGTGTGTCACACCGACCTGCTGTCGCGCGAGCTGCCGCCCGAGCTGTTCGTCGCGCCGATCGTGCTCGGGCACGAGGGCGCCGGCGTCGTCGAAGCGGTCGGCGCGGCAGTCACCCACGTCGCACCCGGCGATCATGTGGTGCTCAGCTACGACTCCTGTGGCGGCTGCCCGTCATGTGCGACCGGCGCCGCCTACGGCTGCTACCAGTTCAACGCGTACAACCTCAAGAACGTCGGCATCCCTCCGGGCCGGCTCGACGGGTCGACGGCGTTCACCGACCGCGCCGGCCGACCACTCGGCTCGCACTTCTTCGGCCAGTCCTCGTTCGCCTCGCACTCGGTGGTGTCCGCCCAATCGGCCGTCAAGGTGCCCGCCGAGTTGCGCCTCGAACAACTCGGCCCGCTCGGGTGCGGCGTACAGACCGGCGCCGGGGCGATCCTCAACACCCTCGACGTGCAGCCCGGCAGCTCGGTCGTGATCCTCGGCGCCGGGTCGCTCGGGTTGAGTGCCGTGATGGCCGCCCGGCTCGCCGAGGCGGCCACCATCATCGCGGTCGACCGTCACGCCAGCCGGCTCGAACTCGCCGAGCACTACGGAGCCACGCACGGGGTTGCCGGCGCGCCGGAAGAGGTCCACGCCCACATCGTCGACATCACCGGCGGGGGCGCCGACTACGTGTTCGACACCACCGGGCACGCCCCGCTCGTGCGCGCCGCCTTCGAGGCGCTGACGTTCGTCGGCAAGCTCGGGATGGCCGGCGTGGGCAGCCCGGAGATGACGTTCGGGTACACCAGCCTGATCACCGGACGGATCGTCACCGGCGTGGTCGAGGGCAGCAGCCGTACGCACGAGTTCATCCCGTACCTCGCCCAGCTCAACGCCGAGGGGCGGTTCCCGTACGACGAGCTGGTGACCTACTACCCGCTCGCCGAGATCAACGAGGCCGCCGCCGACAGCCTCACCGGCAAGGTGGTCAAGCCGATCGTGCGCTTCGCCTGAGTTCAGCCGGCGAGCCACGCCTCGAGGTCGTCGAGGATCAAGTTGGCCCCGATCACACCGATTCCGGTCATCCACGTGGCGTCATCGATCGTGAACAGCTGCTCGCCGGCCACCGCCGGCAACGACCCCCACACCGACTCGAAGTCACCGCGCGCCGACCCCTCGTCGGCGAACCCCGTGGCGAAGATCACGTCGCTGTCGAGCAGTCCGAACTGCTCGGCGCTGACCAGCGCCATCCCGTACGCGGGGTCGTACTCCAGCCCGGTATCGGCGCCGCTGAGGTCGAACCCGACCGCCGCCAGCACCGAACCCGAGAACGTCGTCGGCCCGTAGACGCGGGTCTGGCCGGGGATGAAGCGGACGATCCGCGCGGTCTTGCCGGCGGCGCCGATCGCCGCGCCCACCTCGGCGGCGCGGGTGCTGAAGGCGTCCAGCAGGGCCTCGGCTTCGGCGGTCCGGCCGAGCGCTTCGGCGGTGAGCAGCACCTGGCGCGTCCAGTCCTGCCCGGACGACTCACTGAACACGGTCGGGGCGATCGCGCTGAGCTGGTCGTAGAGGCTCTCGTGGCGCACCTTGGCGCCGAGGATCAGGTCGGGCCGTAGGGCGGCGACCGCTTCCAGGTTGGGCGCGGTGGTGTCGCCGGGGATCTCGATCTCGGCGGACGCCTCGCCGAGGTACGCCGGGAGTCCGGAGCCCGGCGTGCCTTCGGTCGCGCCCACCGGCGGCACACCGAGCGCGATCGCGGCGTCGAGGAAGCTCGAGTCGAGCACGACGATCCGAGCCACTTCGGCGGGCACCTCGGTGACGCCCATCGCGTGGGTGACGAGCCGCGGTCCGGCGGGCACGGTCGTCGCCGGGTCGGTCGTGAGCGACGTGCTGGTAGGAGCCGACGTGGCTGGCGTCGACGGGGCTGGTGCCGTCGTGGCCGGCGCGCTGGTGGTCGGAGCGCTGGTGGCCGGCGCGCTGGTGGCGAGAGACGGAGCAGTCGCCGCCGGGGAGGTGGCCGAGCTGTCCCCGCAGGCGGCGAGGACGAGGGTCGGGATCAGGAGCGGGAGCAGGCGGGGGCAACGCATGGGCGGCGACGGTAGCCGGGCCCTGTTAGGTCCTCCTAACTCACCGTGTTGGTTGCGCTTTCGATCCCGCTCGACAGGCGGCGCAGATCCCGACCAGATCGACGCGATGGTCCGTGAGGTCGTAGCCGGCCGCGGCGGCGACGTCGTGGAAGGCCCGGTCGAGCGCTCGTTCCGCGGCGCGGGGCAGCACGACGTCGACCACCGACCGGCACCTCGCGCACACGAGGTGGTGATGGTGATCGTCGGTGACCAACTCGCTCAGTTCGAAGAACGCCCGGTCGTCGCCGACGTCGACTCGGGTGACGACGCCGGCGTTCTGCAGGACGGCCAGGTTCCGGTACAGCGAGCTCTGCTTGAGCGACGGCTCGGCATCGAGGATCGTCGGGATCGTGGCCGGAGCCGACAGCCGGGCCAGCGTGTCGATCACGGCTCGGCGGCCACGCGTGTACAGCTGACCGTCGGCGTCGAGCGCGCGGCGGGCGACGTCGTGCACATCAGTCATCCCGCCACACCTTAACGGGAACCACTCTCACCGTGTCGGTATGAGAACCGTTCTTGATAGGTTGCCTTCGTGGCACGCGCGAGCACGCACCGATGGGGGGGCCTGGCGATCGTTGCGACGAGCGTCATCGCCGCCGCCTGCGCCGACGGCACCGAGACCGACGACGGCGGCGACCTCGTGGCGGCCTTCTATCCCCTGCAGTTCGTGACCGAGCGTGTCGCCGGGCGAACCGTGTCGAGCCTGACGCCGCCTGGGGTGGAAGCCCATGACGTCGAACTGTCGGCCCGCGACGTGACGATGCTCCACGACGCCGCGCTCGTCGTCTATCTGGCCGGCTTCTCGCCGGCGATCGACGATGCCGTCGAGCAACTCGACCCGAGCGCCGTGTTCGACGTCGCCGGCCCCGCCCACCTGGCCGGGGAACCGCACGAACACGACGAGCACGGCGATCACGCCGATCGCGAGGACCCGCACTTCTGGCTCGATCCGACCCGCCTGGCCGACGTCGCCGTCGCTGTCAGCGAGCGACTGGCCGCCACCGACCCGACGTCGGCTGCGCACTACGCCGAGCGGGCAGCCGCGCTCGTCGCGGAGCTCACCGCGCTCGATCAGGAGTTCGCCGTCGGGCTCGCCGAGTGTGCCGTGGCAACCCTCGTCACCAGCCACGCCGCGTTCGGGCACCTCGCCGGACGTTACGGCCTCACCCAGGTCGGCATCGCCGGGCTTGCACCGGACGCCGACCCCACCCCTGCCAGACTGGCCGAGGTGACCGACTTCGTGACCGCGCACGGCGTCTCGACGATCTACTACGAGACGCTCGTCGACCCCGGTGTCGCCGAGACGATCGCCGCCGAAACGGGTGCCTCGGTGGCCGTGCTCGATCCGCTCGAAGGCCTCGCCGAGGGTACTGATGGCGACTACTTCAGCGTCATGCGCACCAATCTCATGACGCTGCGAGCGGGCCAGCAGTGTCGCTGACCACGCCCGTCCTGCGACTCACCGACGCCGCCTTCGGGTACGCCGGCCGCGTCGCCGTGCGAGCCACGCTGGCGGTCGCCAGCGGCGACGTCGTCGCCGTGCTCGGCCCCAACGGCTCGGGCAAGTCGACCCTGATCAAGGGCGCGCTCGGCCTCGCCGACCGCTACGGGGGCACCGTCGAGTGGTTCGGTGAGTTCGGGGCGGCCCGCCAGCGCTGGCGCGTCGGCTACGTACCGCAGCGGCAGCTGGCGGCCTCGCCGGTGCCGGCCACGGTGACCGAGGTCGTTCGTTCGGGGCGCGTTGCCCGTACCGGCGTGATCGGACGGTATCGGGCGGGTGACCGCGCCGCGGTGGCCGCCGCGCTGTCCACGGTCGGGCTCGAGACGCGCGCGCACACCCCCGTCGGCGAGTTGTCCGGTGGTCAGCAGCGGCGCGTACTCGTCGCCCGGGCGCTGGCGTCCGAAGCCGACGTGCTCGTGCTCGACGAACCGTTCGCCGGCGTCGACGGCGAAAGCCAGGAAGCTCTCGCGGCGGCGTTCACGACCCTCGCCGAGCGCGGCGTCACCCTGCTCGTCGTGCTCCACGAGTTGGGCGCGCTGGCGCCCCTGATCACCCGCGAGGTGTGCCTCGTCGGGGGCGCTGTCGACTACGACGGCCCGCAGGCGGGTCATCCCGCCGACCACGACCACCTGCATCACGACGAGCCGCACTGCGAGCCCGAACCGAGCGAGCGCACGATCGGGCTGTTCGGCGCGTGAGTGCGATCGCGGCGGCGATGCTCGACTACGACTTCATGCGCCGGGCGTTCGCAGCCGCACTGCTGGTCGGTGTCGCCGCCCCGGCGGTCGGCGTGTTCCTCGTCCAGCGCCGGTTGGCGCTGATCGGTGACGGGCTCGGCCACGTCGCCGTCACCGGTGTCGCCCTCGGCCTCTTGCTCGAGCGGGCACCTGTGTTCGTGGCGCTGCTGACGGCGGTGGCCGGGGCGGTGTTGATCGAGCTGATCCGGGCGCGTGGCGAAGCCTTCGCCGAGATCGCCTTGGCGATCCTGTTCTACGGCGGGATCGCCGGTGGTGTCGTGCTCGTCAGCCGCGCCCCGAGTGGGGGACGCACGCTCGACCAGTACCTGTTCGGCAGCATCACCACAACGACCTCCACCGACGTGGCCACGTTCGCGATGCTCGCCGCCGGCGTGGTCGCCCTCACGCTGCGTCTCGGGCCGGCGCTGTTCGCGGTCAGCAACGACGAGCCGTGCGCCCGGGCGAGCGGCCTCCCGGTGGTGCGCCTCAACGTGACGCTGGCCGTGCTGACAGCGATGACGGTGGTGGTGTCGATGCGGGTCGTCGGCGTCCTGCTGGTGAGCGCGCTGATGGTCGTGCCCGTGGCCACCGCCCAACTGGTCGCGCGCAGCTTCCGCGCCACCTACGCGATCGCGGTGGTGATCGGTGCGCTGGTCTCGGTCGGCGGGGTGGCGACGGCATACTCCGCCGACACCCCGTCAGGCGGCACGATCGTCCTGTTGGCGATCGCGGTGTTCCTCGTGGTGCTGCTCGCCCAGAGCGCCCGCACCCGCCGCGCGTAACGCACCCCGACCAGCGGTCCGCGCGGTCTCCCGGGTTTCGGGCACCCTGGGCTCGGGTAGGGGCGGCGGCATGTCAGTGACCACACCCAACACCCCTCCGACCGTGCCCGAACCGCCCGACGCCGAGACGCAGGCGATCACCGTCCCGGGTATCGAGGCAGGTGACGCGAAGCGGGTCGTCGAGATCCTCGAGTACCGCCTCGCCGCATTGCTCGACCTGCACCTCACGCTCAAGCACATCCACTGGAACGTGGTCGGCGTGAACTTCATCTCGATCCACGAGTTCCTCGACCCGCAAGTCGACAGCGTGCGGGCGATGGCCGACGCCACCGCCGAGCGGATCGCTGCGCTCGGCGGCGAGCCGTGCGGCACGCCGGGGGCGATCGTCGCCAAGCGCACGTGGGAGGACTACGACCTCGGCCGGGCGCCCACCGTGCGTCACTTGTCGGCGCTCGACCACGTCTACACCGGTGTGATCGTCGACCATCGCAAGGCAATGGACGAGCTCGGCGATCTCGACCCGGTCAGCGAGGACCTCATGATCGGGCACCTGCGCGACCTCGAGCAGTACCAGTGGTTCGTGCGCGCCCACCTCCAGAACGCCGAGGGCGAGGTCATCTTCCGCGGCACGGAGCACTGAGCTCCACGCGCAAGGGCCCGGGCAGCAC
>JAEZFY010000195.1 GCA_023417265.1 Actinomycetes bacterium
GGCCGGGGGGTCGTCGACGACGCCCACCACCTCGATCGCTCCGCGCCGGCCCCCCACGATGGTGGCCACCACGACGACGGTGGCGGCCGCCCCCACCGCCGCGCCGGCCCCGGTCCGCCCCGCCCCGGCCGCGCCGGCCGTGCGCGCGTGGGGCGAGGTCAAGCCGTGCCGGTTCGGCGACGCCTGCCTGGCCGTGAGCTTCACCGTGTCGGGGTTCCCCGACCCGCAGCCCACCACGTTCGCCTGCGTCTACCCGAACTCGACGCGGCAGTTCAGCTTCGAGGGCGCCGGCGAGGTGGAGGCGTGCCTCACCGGCGACGAAGGCGACATCGTCTACATCGAGGTCGACGGCGTGCGTTCGGGTGGCGTCAGCGCCACCACGCTCAACCCCTGACGCTGCGGCACGGCGGCTACCGGGCCGCCGGTTCCTGCTGGGTGATGCAGTGGATGCCGCCGCCGCGGGCGAACAGGTCGCGGGCGGGCACGAGCACGATCTCGCGGTCGGGGTAGCACTCGGCGAGCACGCCCGCGGCGAACTCGTCGTTGGGGTCGTCGAAGGCGCACAAGATCACGGCGCCGTTGCAGACGTAGTGGTTGACGTAGCTGTAGTCGACCCAGCCGTGCTCGTCGGCGAGCACCGTCGGGGCCGGCAACTCGATCACCTCGAGCCGCCGACCGTGGGCGTCGGTGGCCGAGCGCAGCAAGCCGATCAGCTCGCGGGTGACGGCGTGGTCGGGGTGCGCCGGGTCGGTTTGCGAGTGGGCGACGAGCGTGCCCGGGCGCACGAAGCAGGTGACGATGTCGACGTGGCCGCGCGTGCCGAACCGTTCGTAGTCGCGCGTCAGCCCACGCGGGAGCCAGATCGCGGTCCGCGTGCCGAGCCGGGCGTGGATCTCGGCTGCGACCTCGGCGCGGGTCCACCCCGGGTTGCGGCCGGGGTCGAGCTGCACCGTGTCGGTGAGCAGCACCGTGCCGGCGCCGTCGACGTGGATGCCGCCGCCTTCGTTGACGAGCGGGCTGGTGGCGACGGCGCTGGCGCCGGCCGTTGCCGCCACCCACGCCCCGACGTCGCGCTCGCGGTCGTAGTCGCTGAACCCGGCGTCGCCCCACCCGTTGAAGCGCCAGTGCACGGCGGTCAGGCGCCCACCGGTGAGCGTGAACGTCGGCCCGCTGTCGCGCAGCCAGGCATCGTCGATCGGGACCTCGTGCACCGTTCCACCAGCATCCCGGCCACCGGCGGTGGACGGATCCGTGAGCAGCGCCCGGGCCGCGGCGCCGTCGCCGGGCGCAGCGAGCACCTCCACCGGCTCGTACTGACGGATCGCCCGGGCCACGTTCATCCACGCCCCGCGATACCGCTCGGGGTCGGCGGCGAACGTCTCGTTGAGCGGCGGGAACTCCATCCACGTGCGCCGGTGCGGGGCCCACTCGGGCGGCATCCAGGCCGGGTTGGTCGAGGCGCGGTCGATCGAGGCGGTGTTCATCGACGGCGCTCGATCGAGCCCGAGTTCCATGCCGCTTCGAGCGCGTCGACCGCGTCGGCGAGCCGGGCGTCGACGACGTGCAGGTACTCGGCCCAATCCGAATAGTGGGTGAGATCGGTCGCCCCGTCGGACACGCCGCGCAGGCCGAGCAGCGGGACGTCGAAGCGTTGGCACGCGCGCAGCACGGCGAACGTCTCCATGTCGACCAGTTCGGCGTCGATCGCGGCGTAGGCCGCGCGGCCCGAAATCACGGCCGCGCCAGTCGACAAGCGCGCCTCGGGCAGCCCGGGCACGCGGTACGGCAGCTCGACCACGGCCGGGAGATCGAGGAACGGCGTGGTGTTGTGCGGGAACCCGAGCGGTGTGGCGTCGATGTCGCGGTAGACGACCGAGGCGATCTGGAACACCGATCCTTGGGCATGGGTGGCGCTGCCGCACGAGCCCAGCGACACCACGAGTTCGGGGAGGTCCTGGTGGGCCGCCAGGCGGGCCAGCCCGGCGGCCACGCTGACACCTGCTTCCACCGGGCCGACACCGGTCCACAGCGGATAGAAGCGGCGGCGCAGCTGGGGGCCGTACTCCGCTTCGACCGCCATCGTGTACAGGATCGTCACCTTGCGCACAGTAACGACCGCGGTCGCGGCCGGCACGCGGCCCTAGCGGGAGGGGAGGTTGCGACGAACGAAGCGGTCGAAGTGGGGGATCGCGAACTCGACCCAGCCGAAGCGCGGTGCGTAGATGACGCCTTCCTGGATGAGGCGTTCGCGGAACCCGCCGACCTGGTTGGTGGCCATGCCCATCGCCGCGGCCACCGCGCCGGAGCGGTGCGGGCCGGGCCCGAGCGCGGCGAGGCCCTGTACGTACGCCACTTCCGAGGGCGGGATCCGGGCGATCCGGGCGGCGAAGAACGAGGCGTCGAGGGCGTGCAAGGCGTGCGGCGCGGCGCGCGCGACGTCGTCCGCCGAGATCGGTTCGTCACGGGCGACGTTCCACACGTGGTACGCCCACGTCTGGACGAAGAACGGGAACCCGTCGGAGCGGTCGACGACAGCCTCGGTGGCAGCCTCGGTCCAGTCGACGTTGAGTTCGGCGGCAGGGTGGCGGATCGCCGCGGCGACCTCGGCGGGCGACAGCGGGCCGAGTTCGGCGACGTCGAACATGCGCTCGGCGTAGGTGGCGGCACGGGCGATCTCGCCGACCAGGTTGGGGAGCCCGGCCAGCACGCACGCCAACGGGAGTCCGTCCTGGCCGCAGCGATGAACCCCGGCCAGCAGCCGACGCAGGTCGTCGCGGCCGACCAGCTGGGCTTCGTCGATCGCCAGCACGATCCCGAGCTCGTGGTCGGCGGCGGCACTGGCGAGATCGACGACGACGTCGGCGAGCGCTTCGCGGTCGGGGGTCTGCTCGAACCGGTCGAACGTGAATCCGGTGCCGGCGAGGGTCACCGACACGGACTCGATCGAGCGCAGCGCCCGGGTGACCTTGCGCGAGCGTTCGAGCTCTTCGAGGATCCGGCGCGCTTGGCGGAGCAGGCTGCGCAACGTGTCGTCGCCGCCGACGGCCTCGACGCGGATCACCCGGAATCCGACCCGCTCGGCGAGCCCTGCCAGCTTGCCGAGCAGCACGGTCTTGCCGACGCCGCGCAGGCCGGTGATCATGCGGTGCTGGCTGGGGCGCCCGGCACGCAGCCGGCGGAGGCCGATATCGGTGGCTTCGAGCACCCGGTCGCGGCCGACGAGGTAGGGCGGTGGCGTGCCTGCGCCCGGGGCGAACGGGTTGGCGACGGGGTCGTAGAGACCGATCTCCGTGCCAGGTTCGCCGGACATGCCTCGACTTTATCAAGGTTCGACAAACTCAGGGCAGTTGCGCAAGCTAGGCTGTCGCCATGGCGTACTGGTTGATGAAGTCGGAGCCCGACGTGTTCGGCTACGACGATCTCGTCCGGGTCAAGCGCGAGGGCTGGGACGGGGTCCGCAACTACACCGCCCGCAACCACATGCGGGCGATGGCCAAGGGCGACCTCGTGATCTTCTACCACTCGAACGCCGCGCCGCCGGGCGTCGCCGGGATCGCCAAGATCGTCAAGACCGCCGAACCCGACCCCACCCAGTTCGACCCGAACTCGAAGTACTACGACCCCAGGTCGAAGCCGTCCGAGCCGCGCTGGGACTGGGTCACCGTCGCGCCCCACAAGCGGCTCGCCTTCGTGTCGCTCGACGAACTGCGCACGATCCCCGAGCTCGCCGACTGCCAGCTGCTGGCCCGCGGCAACCGGTTGTCGGTGCTGCCACTCAGCGAGGTCGAGTTCGACGCGATCGTCGCCGCCGCGCAGGCCAAGCGCCGCCGCTGAACGCGCCGCCCGATCGAGGGGCGCCTCAGCCGCCGGGGGCGGTGGCGAGCGAATCGACCAGCACGGCGATGTCGGCAACGGTCGTGCGCGGGTTGACGATGCAGATCCGCAGCACCGTCTCGCCAGCCCACGCGGTGGGCACCACGAGGGCTTCGCCGGCGGCGAGCATCCGGTCGCTCCACGTGTGGTAGTCGGCGGGCGACCAGCCGTGCCGCCGGAACACGACCACCGACAGTTCCGGTTCGACGACCAGTTCGAGGTGGTCGCTGGCGCGGATCAGCTCGGCGGCCGCGCGGGTGACGGCCAGCGTCGTCTCGATCGCGGTCGCGTAGGCGGCAGTGCCGTGGGTCGCCAGGCTGAACCAGAACGGCAGGCCGCGGGCGCGGCGGGTGAGATGGTGGGCGAGATCGCTCGGATTGCGATCGCGGGCCGCCCCACCGACCCCGCCGACGACGTGATCGGGCGCTGCGTCAGGGCCGCCGTGGAGCACGTCGAGGTATTCGGCGTGCTGGGTGTGGGCCTCCTCGGCGAGCTGCGGGTCGCGGTACACGAGCGCGCACGAGTCGAACGGGGCGAACAGCCACTTGTGCGGGTCGACGATCAGGCTGTCGGCGCGCTCGATGCCGGCGAACGCAGGGCGCACGCTCGGCGCCGCGAGCGCGGCCGCGCCGTAGGCCCCGTCGACGTGGAGCCAGCAGCCGAGCGACTCGGCCGCCTCGGCGGCGCCGGCGAGATCGTCGACCACACCGGCGTTGGTGGTGCCGGCCGTGGCCACGATCGCGAACAGGCGCCCCCGGTCGGCGTCGCCGAGCGCGGCGAGCGTGGCCGCCAAGGCCGCACCGGACATGCGTCCCGACGCGTCGGCCGCCACGGTGACGACATCGCAGTCCATCACCCGGGCCGCGTGCGCCACCGACGAGTGCGCGCCGGCGGAGGTGACGACGAGCGGCCACGTGCGGTCGTGGGCGCCACCGGCCGCCCGGCGCCACGCCCACCGTGCTGCCAACAGGGCCGACAGGTTGCCGGCCGTGCCGCCGCTCACGAACACGCCGCCCGCCGAGGCGGGGAAGCCGGCCAGGTCGGCGATCCAGCGCAGCGCCTCGTTCTCGGCGTACACGGCGCCGGCACCCTCGAGCCACGACCCGGCGTAGATGCTCGACGCCCCGACGACGAGGTCGAACAGCACCGCCGCCTCGGTGGCCGCGCACGGCACAAACGACAGGTAGCGCGGGTTGTCGACGGAGATGCACGCCGGGGCGAGCACGTCGGTGAACAGTTCCAGGGCGCGCTGCCCGCCGAGCCCGTCGGCGGTGATCGTCGGCCCGCAGGCGGCGGCCAGCTCGCGCTTGTCGCGCGGGCCGTCGAGTGGCACGGGGTCCATCCGCACCCGCTCGATCGCGTAGCGGACGATCGCCTCGGTGAGCTCGGCGGCCTCGGCGTCGTGCAGGTGCATGCCGCGTGTCTAGCGCGCCGCCGGCGGGCGCCGGCGCAACCTCAGGTGGGCGTGCCGAACACGCCGAGCACCTCGACCACGGCGATCAGGTCGGTGCCGGCCGGCAAGCCCGCGCTCGGTGCGCCACCTTCGCCGTAGGCCTCGGCGGGAGGCATCGTGATGACCCGCAGCGTGCCGACCTTGGCGCCGAGCAGACCGTCGACGAGGCCCGGCAGCACCAACCCGTCGGGCACCAGCTGGACCTGCTCGGGGGCCCCGCTCGACCACGTGCTGTTGAGGACGACGAGGTTGTCGCCGCGCACGAACATCGCATGGATGAGTGCCGTCTGGCCGACCTGCAGCTCCGGGCCGTCGCCGACGGTGATGTCGTTGGTGGTGACCTCGGTGGCGCCTTGCGAGCGCGGCACGGCGATCGTCGGCGCGTCGGCCGCCGAGGTCGGCGGCACCACCATGCGCACCTCGGTGACGAACGTCAGGGCGTCGCCGGGCTTGATGATGTCGCCTTGCGGCGAGTCGTTGTACGCCAGGTCGGTGGGGATGTCGAGGCGGATCAAGGCACCCTGCTGGGCGCCGACGAGGCCTTGGTCCCAGCCCTGGATGACGCCGCCCTGGCCGAGCGGGAAGTCGATCGGGGTGCCCCGGGTGTAGCTCTCGTCGAACATCGCTCCGTCTTCGGAGCGGATGCCGATGTAGTCGATGAACAGCGTGTCGCCGGGCTGCGCGGCGCGGCCGCTGCCGGGCCGCAGCACCGTGATCTGGAGGGCCGGCGGCTGCGTGCACGGGCGGATCGCCTGGGGGCGGGCGTCGGCGGGGAACTCGCCGGTGACTCCCGGGGTGGTGGTGCCCGGCGCCGTGCTCGGCACGGTGCTGGCCGGCACGCTCGTGGCGGGCACGGTGGCGGGCGGCAAGGTCGGCCCGGCGACCGGGGCGGTGGTGACGGGAATCGTGGTGGGCGGCACGGTCGTGGTGGTGACGGTGGCGGCCTCGGGCACCTCGAAGCACGCCTCGGGGTCGACCGTGGTGACCGGCGCCGGAACGGTGCTGGCGGCGGCCGACGTGGTGTCGGGGGCGGCGTCGTCGTCGCCTCCACCACACGCCGCCAGCGCGACAGCGGACACGAGCACGACGGGCACGAGGCGGCGCATAGGGCGGTGAGGTTACCGGCGCGCTACTGCGCTTGGCGGGCGGCCCGCACGGCTGCCGGGCGCCCGATCACCGAGCCGATCGCCCGCAGGAGCTGCGGCACGAACCGCCCTGCGTCGTTGACGACCGCATCGTGGCCGGCGTCGATGCGGAACGGTTCCGCCCCGGGGATGCCCTCGAACAAGCGCACCTGACGGCGGAACGGGACCACCCCGTCAGCGGTCGTGACGATCACCGCCGCCGGCACGTCGATCTCACCGATCCAGTCGCTCGACGAGAACTCGCCGATCGCCCGCCCAGCCTCGAGGATCATCCGCCAGTCGTGCTGGCTGGCCTGCTCGATCGCCCACTCACCCCAGTCCTTGCGCTGCAGGTAGAACTGGTCGGTCAGCCAGCTGCGTGCCTGGGAGGGTGTGAAGCGGGCCAGCGCAGCGAGCCCGGTGAGCCCCATGAACGACAACCGCTCGGCCTGTTTGCCGGCGAAGTACGGGGCCGTGGCGGCGAGCACGAGCCCGTCGACCCGGTACGGGTGGCGGCGCCACATCAGCTGCGCCACCGTGCCGCCCATCGAGTACCCGACCGGGATCGCGCTCTCGACGCCGAGCACGTCGAGCACCGCCACCGCGTCGTCGGCACAGTCCTCGAGCTTGAACGTCTTGCGCGTGCGCAGGCCGCGGCCGTGGCCGCGGTGGTCGAAGGCGATCACGCGGTAGCGCTCGGCGAGCGCCGTGTAGCACGTGAAGAAGTTGAGATCGGCCGTGGCGGTCCACCCGTGGAGGAGCACGACGACCGGCGCGTCGGGCGGACCGGCGACGTCGCGCACGGCGAGCGTCCCGAGGCCCGGCAACTCGATGTCGGTGGACGGTGGGAGCGCCGGCGCGCGCGGTTCGGTTGCCGCGGCGGCGACGGCGATGTCGAGGTCGGACCCGGTTTCGGTCACCGCGCTCACCGTATCGGTCACACACCGGCCGGTGCGGGCGCCGGCGTGCCGGCGCGGTCAGGCGGGTTCGACCGCCACGACGCGCACCCGCAACGTGTTGCCGTTGGGAGCCTCGTAGGACACCGTGTCGCCGGCCGACGCGCCCACCAGCGCGGCGCCGAGCGGGCTCTCCGGGCTGACGACGTCGGCGCCGTCGACCTGTTCTTCCATGTGGCCGACGACGAACCGCTCGGCGGCATCGTCGGCGTCGCCCTCGAACACGATCGTGTACACGTACTGGTCGTCGCCGATCTCGGCCGACTCGAGCAGGTGCTCGAGCTGGCGGATCCGCGCCTCGACGTGGCCCTGCTCGTCCTTGGCGGCGTGGTAGCCGGCGTTCTCGCGCAGGTCGCCCTCTTCGCGGGCGACCCGGATCTTCTCGATCACCTCGTGACGCACCCGGTTGGTGAGGTCGTCGAACTCCTCCTTGAGGCGGTCGTACGCGGCCTGTGACAGCTTCACCGATGGCATAGCCCGTCGAGTCTACGGCGATCCCAGGATGCGGGATGGGGAGCCGGGAGGGCGCCCCCCTAGATTCGGCGTCCATGGCACACCGCATTGCAGTCATCGGCGGCGACGGGATCGGTCCTGACGTCACTCGCCAAGCGATCAAGGTCGTCGAGGCCGCCGGCGTCGCGATCGACGCGACCGAGTTCGAGCTCGGCGGCGAGCGCTACCTGCGCGACGGTGAGGTGCTCTCCGAGGCCACGCTCGCCGAGCTCGCCACGTTCGATGCGATCCTGCTCGGCGCGGTGGGCACACCCGACGTGCCGCCCGGCGTGATCGAGCGCGGGCTGCTGTTGCGGATGCGCTTCGAGCTCGACCTGTACGTCAACCAGCGACCGTTCATCGGCACCGCGCCCGGCCACACCGAACCGCACGACTTCGTCGTGATCCGCGAGAACACCGAGGGGCCGTACGCCGGCGAGGGTGGCCTGCTGCGCAAGGGCACCCCGCACGAGATCGCCACGCAAGGCTCGGTGAACACGCGCCACGGCGTCGAGCGCTGCATCCGGTACGCGTTCGAGTTGGCCGCCCAGCGCCAGCGCAAGCACCTCACGCTCGTCCACAAGACGAACGTGTTGACGTTCTCCGGCGATCTGTGGCAGCGCACGTTCGACGCGGTCGCCGCCGAGTTCCCCGACATCGGCACCGCCTACAACCACGTCGACGCGGCGACGATCTACTTCGTCCAGGACCCGCACCGCTACGACGTGATCGTCACCGACAACCTGTTCGGCGACATCCTCACCGATCTCGGCGGAGCGGTGTCGGGCGGTGTCGGGCGGGCCTCGTCGGCCAACCTCAACCCGACCCGCACGGGACCCTCGATGTTCGAGCCGGTGCACGGCTCGGCGCCCGACATCGCCGGCCAGGACAAAGCCGACCCCACCGCGGCGGTGCTCTCGGCAGCGCTGATGCTCGACTTCCTCGGCGAGTCGGCGGCGGCCGAGCGGATCCGTGCGGCGTGCGCCGATCCTGTCGCCGGGAGCACCACTCACGTGGGTGACACGCTCGCCGCCCGGGTGCGAGGATAAGCGCATGCCGATCACGCCGACCCCGAAGATCTGGATGAATGGCGACCTCGTCGACTGGAACGACGCCAAGATCCACGTGCTCACGCACACCCTGCACTACGGCACGGGTGTGTTCGAGGGCATCCGCGCCTACGAGACGTCGCAGGGCCCGGCCGTGTTCCGGCTCACCGAGCACATCGAGCGCCTGTTCAACTCGGCCAAGATCGTCGGGATGGAGATCCCGTACACGCCCGACGAGCTGATCGACGCCACCAAGGCGACGGTCGCCTCGACGGGGCTGCCGGCGTGCTACATCCGCCCGTTGGCCTACTACGGGTACGGCGAGATGGGCCTCAACACGCTGCCGTGCACGGTCGACGTGTCGATCGCGTGCTGGCCGTGGGGCGCCTACCTCGGCGACGACGCGGTCGCCAAGGGCGTGCGCTTGAAGACCTCGTCGTGGACCCGCCACGACCACAACACGATGCCGCCGGCATCGAAGACCACCGGCAACTACGTCAACTCGTCACTCGCCAAGGTCGAGGCGTTGAAGGCCGGCTACGACGAGGCGATCATGCTCGCCCCGTCGGGCCTGGTGGCCGAGTGCACGGGCGAGAACGTGTTCGTCAGCCGCCACGACAAGCTGATCACGCCGCCGCTGTCGGCGGGCGCGCTCGAGGGCATCACCCAGAACACCGTGATGGCACTGTGCGACGAGCTCGGCTTCGACGTCGTCGTCGACAACCTCGCCCGGTCCGACCTGTACGTGTCGGAGGAGATGTTCCTCGTCGGCACCGCCGCCGAGGTGTCGTCGGTGAACTCGATCGACGACCGCAGCATCCCGTGCCCGGGCCCGAAGACGCTCGCCGTCGCCGAGCTGTACGCCAAGGTCGTGCGCGGCCAGGTCGACCAGTTCAAGGACTGGTGCGAACTCGCCGTCTGACCCCCGCTGACCCCACGAGCGCCTGGCCGCGCCCCTCGGGGCACGCGTCAGGGGAGGTGGCGGCGGAAGACGTCGGCGGGCACGTCGGCGCCGCTGCGTTCGAGGGCGACCTTCCACACCGGTGACGGGCCGAGCGCCCAGCGCAGGGCCTTGACCATCACCGCGCCCGTCGCGTCAGCGGCCGGGGCGGGGCGCAGGTCGAGCAGCTCGCGGAGCGGCTCGGGGATCGTCGCCAGCGCGCCCTGCAGCAACAGTTCGTAGCCGGCCCGCTGCGGGCGGGCCAGCGGCGGCCGGCGGAGGAAGCGGATCGCCGAGGCTTGCGCTTCGGAGCGTTCCAGCCGGGGGTGGTTGACGATCCACTCGCGCAGCTCGCCGGCCCGGCGGGGGAGCGGGTCGGCGCCGAGCAATTCGCCGATCCGGGTCTGCTCGGCCACGAACCGGTCGGCCTCGGCCGCGGAGAGCCGGCGCGGCCCGTACGCCTGGAAGCCGGCGAGGAACGAGTCGGTGAGCACGTTGTGGACCCACGCCGCGAGCTCGGCGTCGTTGGCGTCGTAGGCGACGCCGCGGTCGGATTCGCCGTGGACCGGGCGGTGGGCGCGGCGTACGAAGCGCACCGCGGTGTCGACCTCGGGGAGCGATCCGTAGGTGGTCGTCGTGACGTACAGCGACGTGCGGGTGAGTCGTCCGAGCGGGTCGTTGCGGTAGTTCGAGTGGTCTTCCACGCCGCTGACCACCTCGGGATGGGCGGTCTGCACGAGCAGCGCACGGATGCCGCCGAGCATCACCGACGCGTCGGCGATCACCTCCCACGACACCGAACCGGGCCCGAGCAGGCCCGGATCGCCCAGGTGGTCGAGGGTGTGCTCGAGCGGTTGCGGGCCGTGCGTGAACAGCGTCAGCACGGAGTCGGTGAGGCGTGATCGCAGGGCGCCGATCATCGGCCCAGTGTGCAGCGTCGGCGCGGGTGTGACACGTCGCCGGCCGAGTCATCGGTCACGGTCGCCTTCCGCTGAGCGTCAGGTGAGTGTCGCCGCGAGGCGCAACCCGGCGACGCCGGCCGGGTTGGCGAGGGCTTGCATGGCCAGCTCGTAGTCGGGGAGCGCGAACACCTCGCCGTCGTCGGTGATCATCACGAACCGGTCGAGCGTCGCCAGGAACGTGCGGTCGTGGCTGACCGCGATCACGGTGCCCTCGAATCCGTCGAGCGCCTGCTCGAGCGCCTCGGCCGAATCGATGTCGAGGTTGTCGGTGGGTTCGTCGAGCAGCAGCACGTTGTGCCCGTCGAGCTCGAGGCACAGGATCTCGAGGCGCGCCTTCTGGCCACCCGACAGCGTGGCGAACTCTTGGCGGGCGTGCTGGCCGAGCCGGTAGCGGGCGAGCGCCTTCATCGCCAGTTCCTCGTCGAACCGTCGGTCGCGGACGATGTCGAGCGCGCTCCGGCCGCGGAACTCGGGACGGTCGTTGACCTGCGTGAACATGCCGACCGATGTGCGCGGCCCGAACTTGATCTGCCCCGACAGCTCGCCGTGCGTGAGCGTGCCGGCGAGGGCGGCCAGCAGGTGCGTCTTGCCGGTGCCGTTGGGGCCGATCAGGCCGACCCGCTCGCCGTGGTAGACGGCGTGGCTGAACGGGAAGAACAGGGCGCCGATCGACAGGTCGACGAGTTGCACCACGCGCCGCGCGGCGTCGGCGCCGCGGAGTTTGACGAGGATGTGCTGGTCGGGAACCGGCGGCGGAGGAGGGCCGGCCTTGACGAA
The DNA here is from genome assembly GCA_023417265.1 of Actinomycetes bacterium. GTDB lineage: Bacteria > Actinomycetota > Acidimicrobiia > Acidimicrobiales > Ilumatobacteraceae > Ilumatobacter. Next base: position 11,627 of record JAEZFY010000195.1, read on the forward strand.
GCGTTCCCAGCGCGTCTCGGCGGCGTCGGCCTTCGAGGCGTTCTTGAAGTTCTGGGCGGCGCGCTGCTTCATGACCTTCATGTGCCGGTAGAGGCGCCGCTCTTCGTCGTTCCAGCGTTGCAGCGCGTCGCCGAGCAGTTCCTGGCGGCGGGCCCGGGCGTCCGGGTAGCTGGCATACGAACCGCCGTGCACCCACGCCCCCGAGCCCTCGACGGTGATGATCTTGGTGGCGCAGTTCGAGAGCAGCGTGCGGTCGTGGCTGACCATCAGGATCGTGCTCTGGCAGGCCCGGATCTGCTGCTCGAGCCAGGCCCGGGTGGGCACGTCGAGATAGTTGTCGGGCTCGTCGAGCAAGAGCACGTCGGCCCCGGCCGAGAACAGCACGTCGAGCACGAGCCGCTTGCGTTCGCCGCCGGAGAGCTCGCCGATCGTGCGCGTGGCGAAGTCGGTGACCGGCGTCTTCACGCTGCGCTCGGCCGCCGCGGCCCAGCGCCCTTCGAGTTCGTAACCACCGTGGTCGCCCCAGTCGCCGAGCCGCTCGGCGTACTCGATGCCTGCCCGCTCACGATCGGCGGTCGCCCCGGTGAGCATCGCCCGCTCGGCGGCCACCAACGCCAAACCGGCGTCGCGCAGGGCTGGCGGGGCGACCTGCAGCAGCATCTCGCGCAGTGTGGTGTCGGGGCTCGCCATGCCGACGTCCTGGGTCATCACCAACACGGTGCCGCCGACCGAGAACGAGCCTTCGTCGGGTTCCAGCTCGCCGCCGAGGATGCGCAGGATCGTGCTCTTGCCGACGCCGTTGACGCCGACGAGGGCGGCGTGTTCGCCGGGTGCGACCGTGAAGGAGAGGTCGAAGAACAACGAGTCCGAGCCGGGCGGTGCGTACTCGAGTTCCGAGACGGCGATGTGCGACACGGCGGTGCAGCGTAGGGCTCCGGCCGGCGGCCGCGTGGTGGCGGTTCTGCGCCAGGCGCGCAGGGCGCCGAAATGGCCCGGTGCGAACTGCCCTGGTGCGAACTGCTTCGGTGCTCGTCAGTCGGCGGTCAGGGCCGTCTGCAGCATCTCGAGGAAGCGTCCGCGGTCGGCCGCGATCACGACGCGGGCGTTGGGCGAGTGGTGGGTGAGACCGAGCACGTCCATGACCACCATCCCGCGGGTGAGTTCGCTGGTGGTCTCGGTTTGCAGGAACAGCTCGCGAGTCTCGGTGGCCACGGCCGGGTCGATCGCGTACGCCATCGTGATCGGGTCGGGCAGGTCGAACCCGGTCAGCTTGGTCTCGGTGGCGCAGAACTCGGCAACGGTGCCCTGGATGCTCATCGCGAACTCGCCGAGCGGGCCGAGCCGGCGCAGCTCGGCGGCGTGCTCGGGCGTCACCACCGAGTAGGTGCGCGAGATGTCCCAGCCGACGAACTCGAGCGCCAGCCCCGAGCGCAGCACGACGTCGACGGCGTGCGGGTCGGCCCACATGTTGAACTCGGCGACCGGTGTGATGTTGCCGATGTGGTCGGCGACCGCGCCCATCACGACGGTGCGCGGGATCCGGCTGGGGAGCGACGGGTCGCGCTCGAGCGCGCGGGCGACGTTGGTGAGCGGGCCGAGGGTCACGAGGGTCAGCGCGCCGGCGTGGTCGTGCGAGGCCTGCAGGAGCGCGTCGACGGCGTGGCCGGCGTCAGCGATGCGGCCGCTGAGCGGGAGCCCGATGTCGCCCATCCCGTCCTGGCCGTGCACGTTCTGGGCGGTACCGAGCGGCAGCACCAGCGGGGCCGCCTCGCCCTCGTAGACCGGCACGTCGCCGCGTGCGCACAGCTCGCGCGTGTACAGCGCGTTCTGCACGGCCGGCTCGAGCGGCACGTTGCCGGCCACCACGCCGATGCCGACGACGTCGATGTCGGGGTGCCGTAGGGCGATCACGAGGGCGACCGCGTCGTCGGAGGCGGTGTCGGTGTCGATGAAGAACGGGCGCATCGCGGCGGGAGGGTATCCCTGTCGAGCGCGCTGCAGGCCGCCGAGCCGTGGCCGGTCGGGAACGGAGAAAGGCCCCGGGCGGTGCAGCCGACCGAAGCCGGCGCACCCTCCCGGGGCCTTCCAGAGGTGGGGCGATCCACCATCGGCCGATCTTCGGGCGCTAGCCTTCCGCTCGACCTACACATTGCCCGTCGCTCCCGAAGGGGCGGCGGGCAATGCCCTTTTCCTGCCCGGTCTCCGCCGGTTGCCCGGCGGCCCGTGGCCGAAATCCCGGCTCGATCGCCGCGGTCGCCCGCGGCCCCGTTGCCAGGGTCGGCGCCCGAACTGGGCTTGCCACGGGGGCAAGCTCGGCCCGGTCGCCAAACCGACTCGGTCTGGTCGGCGAACCGACCCCCGTTGCCGGGTGGACCCGTGACCTCCGGCGAACCGGTGGCCCGTGGCCCTTCCGGCACCGTCACGCTGACCCGGTTGCCCGTGCCCTCGATCTGGCGCCGCCGACAAGCCACCGCGGAGCAGTTGGGGTGCCCCGTGGCGGTTGGCCGGTTGCCCCGAGCCCGTGGTGGCCGGCGAACCGGCAACTCGGTACCCAGGAGCGATCTCCGAAACCCGTGGCCCCGCCGGCGAACCGGTGGAACTCGTGACTCCGGAAACGAGTGGCTTCTCGCCCCGTACCGCACCCGCTTCCGCCGCGTGATCGGCGAACCGTTTTCCCCGTTCGGCCTCCGGAGAGGCTTCCCAGGGACTCGTTTCCCCGACCCGGTTGGCGTGCGCTGCCCGGTACGTGGCATACCTTGGCGGACGCAAAACCCCAGGTCAAGGGGTATTTTCGAATTCACACGGTTATCCCCCGAACTTTCTGTTGATCCCCAGGAAACGTTCGGTTGCGCACACGTTTTCCCCGTGTTTCTCCCCACGACGGGTTCGACAGCACGGGCCACTGCGGTCTTCACGGGCCCCTGCATCGGCGCACGGGTGCGGCGCTCAGCACTTTGGGCTGGCTCATTGCGCACACGTTTTCCCCTTTGATCTCCCCACTACGGGTTCGACAGCACGGGCGCGTCTACGTCTTCACGGGCCCCTGCATCGGCGCACTCCTTCTGCTCCCAGCACTTTGGCCGGGCTCAACACCGCGGTCGGGGCGGAGCGTCATGGCAGGTTGCACGGGCTCGCTCGGCATTAGCGGGCTACCGCTCGGGCCGGCGTGGGTGGGGTCGGGTTAGCCTTGCGTCATGGCTGGGACCCGCGTCGAGATTTTTGACACGACGTTGCGGGATGGGTTGCAGGTCGAGGGGGTGTCGGCCACGGTCGACGACAAGTTGCGGATCGCCGAGCAGCTCGACCATCTCGGGGTCGACTTCATCGAGGGCGGCTGGCCGGGCGCCAACCCGAAGGACATCGAGTTCTTCACCCGGGCCGCGAGCGAGCTCCGGCTGACGACGTCGACACTGGTCGCCTTCGGCTCCACCCGCCGGCCGCGCGGCAAGGTCGACGACGACCCGACGCTGCAGCACCTGCTCGGGGCCGGCACGGCCGCCGTGTGCATCGTCGCCAAGTCGTCCGAGTACCAGGTCACCCAGGCGTTGCAGACGTCGCTCGACGAGGGGGCGGCGATGATCGCCGACTCGGTGGGGTTCCTGCACAGCCACGGGCGGCGCGTGCTGGTCGACCTCGAGCACTTCTTCGACGGCTTCAAGGCCAATCCCGAGTTCTCGTTCCGAGCGCTCGAGGCGGCCGTGCTGCAGGGCGCCAGCCATCTCGTCCTGTGCGACACGAACGGCGGGTCGCTGCCGCACGAGATCGGCGAGATCGTCAGCCAGGTCGTCGCCCACGTCGGCGGCGACGTCACGGTCGGCATCCACTGCCACGACGACACCGGTTGCGCGGTCGCCAACTCGGTCGCCGCCGTGCTCGCCGGCGCACGTCACGTGCAGGGCACGCTCAACGGGCTCGGCGAGCGCACGGGCAACACCAACCTGAGCACCGTGATCCCCAACCTCGAACTCAAGCTCGGGTACGCGTGCCTCCCCGAGGGACGCATGGAGCGCCTCACGGTGGTGTCGCACCGGGTGGCCGAGCAGCTCAATCGGGCCGTCAACCCGCAGGCTCCGTACGTCGGCTCGTCGGCGTTCGCCCACAAGGCCGGTCTGCACGTGTCGGCGATCGCCCGTGCGCGCGACGCCTACGAGCACGTCAGTCCGGAAGCGGTCGGCAACGGCACACGGTTCGTGGTGTCCGAGATGGCCGGGCGGGCGACCGTGCAGATGAAGGCCGACGACCTCGGCCTCGCCCTCGACGGACCGGCCGTGAACGGCGTGATCGACGAGCTTAAGCGGCTCGAGCACGAGGGCTACCACTTCGAGGCGGCCGACGCGTCGCTCGAGCTGTTGATGCGCCGGGCCACCGGCTGGGATCCCGACTTCTTCCGCGTCGAGTCGATGCGTGTGATCACCGACGAGCTCGGCGACGCGCCGTTCTCCACCGAGGCGACCGTGAAGGTGTGGGTCGGCGATCAACGTTTCGTCCACACCGCCGAAGGCAACGGCCCGGTCAACGCGATCGACGCGGCCCTGCGCCGGGCGGTGCAGACCGCCTACCCGCACGTCGCCCGCGTGCACCTCGTCGACTACAAGGTGCGGATTCTCGACGGCGGCCCGAACGCGGCAACCGGGGCGGTCACCCGGGTGCTGCTCACGGCCACCAACGGCGAGCGTGAATGGACCACGATCGGCGTGTCGGGGAACATCATCGAGGCGTCGTGGCGGGCGCTCGAGGAGAGCCTCGTCTACGGCTTGCTCGTCACCCCCGCCTGAGCGCCCGTCACGGGTCGGCGGGCGCCTGGAAGGCGGTCACCGACGCCGGCCCCATCATCAGCTCGGCAGCCACCGCGGCGAGCAGTCCCGGCACGACGAAGCTCGCCTGGCCGGTGGTCTCGGCGACGAACATCACCGCCGCCAGCGGCACCCGGTAGCCGGCGCCCAGGAACGCGGCCATGCCGATCATCGCGAACAGGCTCGTGTCGAGGGCGTCGATCGTGCCACCGACGGCCCGGCCGAGCAGCGCCCCGGCAACGACGAGCGGGATGAACACGCCGCCGACCCCGCCCCCGCCGACCATCACCACCGTGGCCACGCAGCGCAGGCCGAGCACCACCAGCAGCAGCCACACCGCGTGCCCCGGCTCGATCGCCCAGCGGATCGTCGAATACCCCGGGCCGACGGTGAGGCTCTCGCCGGTGAGCGCCCGGGCGGCGACGAACAGCCCGGCGAGGAGCACCCCGGCGACCACCGCCCGGGCGAGCGGATGGGCCCGGCCACTGAGCGTCTTGGCCTTGCGCAGCGCGTAGGCGAACAGGCGCGCACCGAACCCGGCGAGCGCTCCGAGCACGACGGCCCCGGCGAGGTCGCGGAACCCGAACCCCGGATCGCCGACCACCCGCAGCAACGGCTCGGTGCCGTTGACGGCGACGAACGCGAGGTAGCCGCTGGCGCCCGACACCAGCGCCGGCAGCAGCATCCGCCGGGCGAGGTCGTCCTGGTAGGGCACCTCGAGTGCGAAGACGACGCCGGTGGCGGGCGCCTTGAAGATCGCCGCCACCGCGGCGGCCGCCCCGGCCACCAGCAGCGTGCGCCGATCGGTGCCGCGGAACAGGCGCGGGACGCGCCGCTGGATCCAGCCGCCGACGGTCGAGCCGATGTGGATCGACGGTCCTTCGAGCCCCATCGGGCCGCCCGAACCGAGCGTCGCCACGGCGGCCAGGACGCGTGCGCCGAGCTGGCGTGGCGACGTGCGGGCGGACGCGTCGTGGAACTCGCGGAGGTACTCGTCGGCCGTGCCCGGGGTCGTGCCTCCGCCGGCGAAGCGCAGCACGAGGGCGGCGATCACGAGGCCGACACCCGGCCCGATCGCGAGCACCCACAGCGGAGCGGTGAGCAGTTCTGGCACGAGCTGTTCGGCGACGACCTGGTCGAACACCGCCACTGCCAGCCCGACCACGACGCCGGTGGCGGCGGCGACCGCGAGCCGCGGGGCCGAACGGCGCGTCAGCGTGCGCAGCTCGTCGCGGTGGTAGTCGGCGCCGAGCCGTGGGATCGTGATCCGGCGCGCGCTCACGTCGCCAACGTATCCCTCCCGGGCGGCGCTGCCCGGGAGCTACCCGGCGCATAGGATCCGCAACGTGGCCGCACCGAAGTTCGCCCCCGTCACCGACCAGCCGTACTACACGTCGCCCGACGTCGTGCCCGCGGCGTGGACGCCGGAGCGGCCGGGCGAGATCGAGGGTCTCCAGCCGGTTGGCCCGCGGCTCGGCGCGCAGGGGCCCGACCAGGGCTTCGCCCTGCGGATCGCCAACCGGATCGCGCCGACGCTGCAGCTCCAGCCCGGCGAACGAACCGACGACGCCGTGCGCGGGTGCCTCGGCATCGCCCTCCGGCGGGCGTCGATGTACAGCCGGGCCCCCGTCGTCCACGACGTGCGCCTGGCGTTCACGATCTGGGGGTTCTTCCTCGCCGACCCGCCGGCCGACCTGGTCGCCCGCCGGATGGAGCTGTTCGAGGGCGTCGGCAAGGTCACCCACCACTACGCCGAGGGTCGCCGGATCGCCGATCTCGTGCCGGAGACGACGCTGCGGCTCACCCCGGACGCGGCAGCCGCGCGGATGCCCGCCGGCTGGCGCGAGCTCACCGGCGCCTGACGCCGCTCACGGGTCGGCGTGCTCGGCCGCGCCTCGAGCTACGACCGATGTTCCAATTCGGCGACGGCTGCGTCGTCGCGGTCGGCCGGCTGGCAGCCTGGAAGGGTGCGGACGGTCGAGCGGCGACTGTTGATCGGCGGCGTGGTCGCGGCCGCGCTCGTGAAGGCCCGCTTCGCGTGGATCCCCGTCTGGTACCTCACGCTCGCGCTCACCGCCCCGGCGGCGGGGTGGTGGGCGATCCGGCACGTTCGGGTGCGGGCCCCGGCACGGTGGAGCATGTTCGGAGTCGCCGCGCTCGTCACGCTCGGCCTGTGCCCGGTGCCGTGGATG
>JAEZFY010000236.1 GCA_023417265.1 Actinomycetes bacterium
GCTCGTGGGAGGCCGTGGCGAGAAACTCGTCCTTGAGCTGGGTCGCCTTCTGCAAGGCCGCGAGCGCATCATCTCGTTGCTGCTCGCTCCGCTTCTTGTCGTCGATGTCCGTCGCGCTCCCGAACCAGCGCACGATCCGTCCGTCGGCGTCGTGCATCGGCACGGCGCGTCCGAGGAACCAGCGGTAGGTGCCGTCGGCGCGCCGCAGCCGGGACTCGATCGCGAACGCCGTCCCGGTGCGGCGCGCCTCCATCCACCGCTCGCTGGTGGGCCCGCGATCGTCGGGGTGGAGATGCTCCAACCAGGCGTGGCCTGCGCTGTCCGCGTAGGTCGCACCCGTGAACTCGTACCAGCGGTTGTTGAGCTCGACCACCTCGCCGCTCGCCGTGGCGATCCACACCACCTGCGGGAGCGACTCGACGAGCACCCGGAACTCTTGCTCGCTGGTGCGCAGCGCGGCTTCGACGCGTCGGCGTTCGGCGATATCGGCTTGCAGGGCGACGTTGGCTGCTTCGAGTTGGAGGGTCTTCTCCTCGAGCTTGCGGATCAGCGTCTCGCTGTAGTGCTTCAGCAGTTCCGGTTCGCTCTCGGCGCGGCCGGGTTCGTGCTCGGTGCGCGGCCGTGCGATCTGCGGGCGGGCGAGGACCTCGTTGAGGCGGCCGATGAAGTCGTCCGGTTCGGCCGGCTTGAGGATGAACGCATCGGCGCCGAGATCGAGCGCGAGCCGCTCGTCCTCGGCCTCGGTGTAGGTGGCCGTATAGACGACGAACGGTGCTTCCCGCAACCGGGGGTCGGCCTTCCAGTGGCGCAGCAACGTGTAGCCGTCCATCACCGGCATCAGCAGGTCGGACACGATCACGTCCGGTGGCTGTTGGCGGGCGATCGTGAGCGCCTCGGCGCCGTGGCGCGCGGTCGTCACGTCGTAGCCCTGCGAGCTGAACAGCACCTGGAGGTAGTAAATGTTGTCGGCGTGGTCGTCGACGACGAGCACGCGGGTCATGCCGGCTCCCCGGCGCGCGACCGGCGGTAGGCCGCAGCGAGCGCTTCCATCTCGCCGACGAACGACTCCGGATCGATCGGCTTCTCGATGTAGCCGCTACAGCCGGCCTCGAGGCACTTCTCGCGGTCGCCCACCATCGCGTACGACGTGACCGCGATGATCGGTGTCGGGTCGAGCGCCGGGATGCTGCGCAGCACGCCGGCGACGGCATGGCCGTCCATCGTCGGCAACTGGATGTCGAGCAGGATCACGTCGGGTGGGTCGGCGGTGGCCCGACGGATACCGCTCGGCCCGTCGACGGCCGCCTCGACGGCGTAGCCGTGACGCTCGAGCAGGAACGTCGTGAGGTACCGGTTCTGTTCGTTGTCCTCGATGAGCAGCACCCGCCCGGTCACGCTGCGCCTCCCGCGACCATGCGGGCGTCGGCGGGCAGGGCGACCGCGAACTCGCTACCGACCCCGACCTGGCTGGTGGCGGTGACGTCGCCCCCGAGCAGCTCGGCGAGCCGGCGGCAGATCGCCAAGCCGAGCCCGGTGCCGTCGTGCTGGCGGGTGAGCCCGCTGTCGAGCTGCCGGAACGGTTGGAACAGCGTGCCGAGTTGATCGGCGGCGATGCCGATCCCGGTGTCGCGCACACGCACCACGATCTGCTCCGGGTCGTGGTGGCCGTGGCGCTCGGCGATCAGCGTCACCGCGCCCTCGTCCGTGAACTTGACCGCGTTGGAGAGCAGGTTGAGCAGGATCTGTTCGACACGGCGACGGTCGCTCAGCATCGACCCGAGGTCGTCGGGAACCTGCGTCTCGAGCAGGAGCGATTTGGCGTCAGCCATCGGTGCGACGGTAGCCGTCACGGTCGCGATCGAGGTGGCCAGGTCGAACTCCTCGCACGACACCTCGAGCTGTCCGGCTTCGATCTTGGAGATGTCGAGCACGTCGTTGATCAAGGTCAGCAGGTGTCGGGCGCTCTTGCGCACCATCCCGAGCTGCACGCGTTGCTCGTCGGTGAGCGGGCCCGCCATCTCTTGCAGCACGATGCCGGTGAACCCGATGATGGAGTTGAGGGGAGTGCGCAGTTCGTGCGACATCGTCGCCAGGAACGCCGACTTGATCCGGTCCGCCGCCTCGGCATGCACGAGTGCGGTCTGCAGTTCGGCGGTGCGTTCGGCGACGGTCTGCTCCAAGCGTTCGTTGAGCTCGTACAACGCGCGCGTGGCGCGGACCCGCTCGCTGACGTCGATGCCGACGCCGACCAACGAGGTGCGTCCCTCCCATTCCACCCGCCGCCCCGTGAACAGGTACGGCGTCACCCGCCCGTCGCGGTGCGTGAACCCGGCTTCGACCATGGCTTCGCCGTCGGTGAGGACGCGCTCGATGCGTTCCGCGACGCGGGCGTGGTCGGAACCGTCGAAGAAGTCGAGCGGATGCATCCCGGCGATCTCGGCACCTGAGTAGCCGCTCACCGTCTCGAAGTTGCGGTTCCACCGGAGGAACCGCCCGTCGGCGTCGTAGAAGTACACGACCCCCGGCATCGAGTCGATCATCGTGTCGGAGAACGCCCGCTCGGCCCGCAGCTCGACTTGGGCGCGGGCCTGCTCGGCGTCGCGGGCGTTGTTCTCGAGGGCGTGCGAGAGGTCGGCCGCGACCTGCGCGAGTAGTTCGATCTCGGCGTCGCCGAAGTAGCCGGTTTCGGCGCGGTAGACGATCAACGCCCCCCAGTTCTCGCCGTCGACGTCGAACGGGAACGTTGCCAGCGAACGCAGCGGATAGCGGGCGACCGTGCCGGCCCAGGGGGCCATCACCGGGTCGGCGACCATGTCGTGGCAGATGTACGGCCGCCGCTCGCGGATCGCGAGTCCGGACGGGCCGCGGCCCTCGGGCCGGTCGTCGGTGAAGATGTTGATCTCGTCGACGAAGCCGACGCTGGCGCCACACCGCACAACCGGCTCGAGCAGGTGCGCCTCAGGGTCGTGGCACGCGACCGCAACCGTGTCGAACCCGGCGACATCGACGAGCACGCGGCAGGTCTCCGTGAACAACTCGACGGGGTCGGGCCGGCGAACGATCGACTGGTTGATGCGGGTCAGCGCGCCGTACAGGTCGCCGACGCGTCGCAGCTCGCGCTCTTGCTCGGCGAGCCGGGCGTTGGCCCGCCACGCCTCGGCCAGCCGGCTCCGGATGAGGAGCGCGAGCAGCCCGGCGGTGACGACCACGTACCCGATTCCCTTGACGGTCCCGTGGTCGCCGAGCAGCCG
>JAEZFY010000257.1 GCA_023417265.1 Actinomycetes bacterium
TAGTCTCGTGGGCTCGGAGATCTGTATAACAGACAGGGGCGGTGACGAGTTCGCTGCGGGGGGTGGCGTCGAGCGCCCGGGCGAGGGCGTCGATCGTGTGCGCCGGCGGGCAGCTGCCGCGGGTGCGCACGTCGTCGGGCTGCCACGTTGCCGCGCCGTCGGCGTCGACCACACCCGCCAGCTCGGCCCCCGGGGTGGTCAGGGCGCCGATCACGTCACCGTCGGTCTCGGCCAGCAGCCCACTGATCGCCTCGATCCGCAGCAACAACTCGACGCGTTCGTTGGCCGCGGCGGCCGCCTGGAACTGCGACAGCAGCGCTGAGGCGGTCTTGGCGACGACCTCGACGCCGGCGCGTGCGCGCTGGGACGGGCGGCGCGGTCCGGCGTAGTGGTGGCAGGCGATCAGCCCCCACAATGCCCCGTCGACCGTGAGCGCCGCCGACATCGACGCGGCAACACCCATGTTGCGCAGGTACTCGAGGTGCACGGGCGAAACCGCCCGCAGCGTCGCGTCACTCAGATCAAGCGGCTCCGGGCCGTTGCCGAGGCTCACGAGCGGGACCGGCTCGTGGTCCGCGGTGGGGATCAGCCGGATCGGGTTGCGTAGGTACAGCGCTCGCGCCTGGGGCGGGATGTCGGCAGCGGGGTAGCGCAGCCCGAGGAACGGATCGAGGCCGGCATCGCGCGCCTCGGCAACCACCTCGCCGTTCCATTCCGGATCGAACCGGTAGATCATGACGCGGTCGAACCCGGTGAGCCGTCGAACGGCGTTGGTGGTCGCCGCCAACAGATCGGCGAGCGTCGTCGCGGTGTGCGGTGCGCGCAGTGCCTCGAGCAGCCCGAACCGGCTGTCGAGGTCGATCTCACTCGGTGGTTCAGCCTCGACCACACGCATGCCGCCGACGGCGTGCGTCACGACGTCGAGCACGGTCCCGTCGGACGTGGTCACGGTGAGCGGTGCCCCCGGCCCGGCCTGGGCGATCGCCGCCGCGCCGGACAGCCCGAACAGCGCCTCGAGGGAACGTCCGAGCGCGTCGGCCCGGTCGGCGGAGGCGACGACCGCGACCTCGTCGGCGAACACGAACAGGGAGCCGTGCGGTTGAATCGCCCCAGGGACGTGGATCGGTTCGCGCGCGCAGCCGTCGAGCAGCTCGGCGCGGTCAGGCTGGGCTCGGGTCACCCGGTTCCACGGAGACGACTTCGGCGAGGCCGACCAGGTCGATCACGAAACGGACCGGCGTGTTGTCGGTCGGGCAGTGCAGTGTCAGCCGTCGCCCGGCGGCGCTGAACTGCTCGGCGGCGAGGGCGATCGTGCGCGTGCCGGACGAGTCGATGAACGTGCAAGCCGCCAGGCTGAGCATGCAGTCGTGGCCCTCGGCGGCGACCTCGGCGAGCGCAGCCTGGAGCGCTGGCACCGTGGCGATGTCGAGATCGCCGTGCACTGCCACCACTCGGCCGGCGTCGGCAAGGTCGGTGGTCAAACGGAACGCAGTCATTCGGTGGGAGCCGGGGACAGCTCGGGGGCTCGCCGGCGGCGGCAGCGTAACAGCGCCGCCGCGTTCCGTCGTGCCGGCCGAATTCGGTGGATAGGTCGGCCGCCGAGCTGGGTATGTTCTCCGTGTGACCACGTCGGTGTCGCTCCATCTGGCCGCTGAGGCCCGCAGCGTGGGGATCGTTCGCGACACCTGCGCGGCGACGCTCCGCCGGCTCGGCATCGCCGACGACTGCATCGAGCTCGTCAAGCTGGCCGTCACGGAAGCCTGCACCAACGTCGTCGATCATGCCGACACGGTCGACGACGCCTTCGACGTGCGCCTCGACGTGGTCGGCGAGTGGTGCTACATCGACGTCTTCGACCGCGGTCGCGGGTTCGACTCGCGAACGCTGACGTTCGAGGCACCCCCGGCGCCATCGGTGCGTGGCCGCGGCTTGAGCATCATGCGTCGCATCGTCGACGACGTGGTCGTGTCGAGTGCGGTCGGAGCCGGTACCCGCGTCCTGCTCGCCAAGCAGCTCGAATACGCCACGCCCGCCGCCTGAGCGCCTAGACGGGCGCCGCGGCGAGTTCGCCTTCCACCGTCCGAGCGACCTCACCGGCGAGTTCGACGAAGCGGTTGACCGCCGGCGGCACGTCTGGTTCCTCGCGCCAGATCAGGACCAAGCGCCGTGGCGGGAGCGGCGGTTCGATCTCCAACACCACCACACCGGGGTCGTTGAAGTCGATGCACAGCTTGGGCTGGACGGTCATCCCGCGGCCGGCGCGTACCAGCGCCTGGACGGTGGAGTTGTCGGCCGACCGGAACACGATGTTCGGCTCGTGGCCACGGGCTCGGATCGCGTTGAGCACCCGGGCGCAACAGAAGTCGTTCTCGGGTTGCGCGATCAGCGGTTGCCGGGCGACCTCGTCGAGCGACACGCTCACGCCGGCCGGGCGGGTGCCCACCGGGGCCATCGCCACGTACGGGTCCTCCATCAGCGCTGCCTGGCGGTACGGGTGCTCGACGACGTCGTCGATCATGAACACCGCGTCGAGCGTGCGCGCCGCCAAGCGGGCGAGCAGCACGTCCTTGTCGTCCTCCTCGGACAGGTCGAGCTCGAGCTCGGGGAGCTCGGCCGAGAGTTGCTGTACCACCGCCGGGAGGAGCCGGACCGACACGCTCTGGAAGGCGCCGATCGCCAATCGCCCGCGTGTGCCCTGGCGCAACCCGACGATGTCGTCGGCGGCCCGCCGCAGCGTGGCCAGCACCTGCTCGGCGTGGCCGAGCAGGAGCCGTCCGGCTTCGGTCAGCTCGATCGGACGCGGCCCGCCGGGGCGCCGGAACACGGGCACCCCGAGCACCTTCTCGAGGGCCGCGATCTGCTGGCTGACGGCGCCTTGTGTATAGCCGAGTTGGCTCGCCGCGCGGCCGAACGAGCGCTGCTCGGCGACCGCCCGGAAGGCGAGCAGGTGACGCAGCTCGAGCGTCGCCGCGAGTCGATCAGTCTGGCTATTGGTCACGATGACAGATTATCGCTTGTCCTAATGGTTCCTGGTACGTACCGTCGTCTCCATGACCCCCGACGATCTTGCCCACGCGCTCAGCACCTTCGGCTTCGGCCCCAACGAGCACCACGTCGAACACTTCGCCCGACGTCTGATGGCCGCCGGCGAGGTGCCCCACCTCACCGGCATCATGCTCGACCGCGACGCCGCGCCGATCGCTCGCGAGCGGGCCTTCGCCCGGGCCGCGGTGGCGATCCACACGAGACCTCGGCAGGTCACCTTCGCTGCCTGACAGACGGCGTGCGACGATCGTGCGATGTCGACGCCGTTCGTCCATCGCCATCGCGTGCGCTACCACGAGTGCGACGCCCAAGGCGTGGTCTTCAACGCCCACTACGTGACGTTTCTCGACGTCGCCGTCACCGAGCTGTTCCGCGCCGCATTCGGGTCGCTGGCCGCCGTCAACCAGCTCGGCTACGACTCGATGGTCGTCGACGTGCACATCGCCTGGAAGGCGTCGGCCCGCTTCGACGACGAGATCGACATCGCCCTCGAGGTCGCCAAGTTCGGCCGCACGTCGATGACCGTGAGCTACACCCAGCGCGTCGGCGACGTGCTGTGTGCGTCGGGTGAGGTCGTCTACGTGTGGGTCGACTTCGAGACGCACGCCCCGATCGTCGTGCCGGACACCGTCCACCAGGCGCTGGCGGCCTACGGCCCCACGCTCTGAATCCGCCGGCGCCGACGTCTCGGTAGCGTCGGGCCGATGCATCCGGTCCGGTTCGAGGTCACCGCACGCGACGGGTCGGCCCGGGCAGGCACGGCGACGACCGCCAACGGGACCTACACGACGCCGTTGTTCATGCCGGGCGGCACGCGCGGGGCGATCAAGTACCTGAGCGCGGTCGACTACGGCGAGCTCGGCGCCCAGATCGTGCTCGGCAACACCTACCACCTGATGTTGCGTCCGGGTGCCGACCTGGTCGCCAAACTCGGCGGGCTGGCGCGCTTCAGCGGCTGGGACGGCCTGACGCTCACCGACTCGGGCGGCTTCCAGATCTTCTCGCTCGACCCCAAGGTCGACGACGACGGGGTGACGTTCCGGTCGACCTACGACGGATCGAGTCACCGTTTCACCCCTGAGCTCGCCGTGCACACCCAGGAACTGCTCGGCGCCGACATCCAGATGGTGCTCGACGTGTGCCCGCCGCTGCCCAGCCCGCCGGACGTGATCCGCACCGCCGTCGAACGTTCGGCGGCGTGGGCGGCGCGCTGTCGGGTTGCCCACCAGCGCCCCGACCAGGCGCTGTTCGGCATTGTCCAAGGCGGCATCAGCGAAGCGCTGCGCGTCGAGTCGGCGCGGCGCACGGCGGCGCTCGACTTCGACGGCTACGGCATCGGCGGGCTGTCGGTCGGCGAAACCCGCGCCGAGATGCTGCCGGCACTCGCCGCCGCGCTCGCCGAGCTGCCCGACGACCGTCCGCGCTACCTGATGGGCGTCGGCGACCCGGCCAGCCTGATCGAGGCGGTCGCGCTCGGCGTCGACCAGTTCGACTGTGTGATGCAGACCCGGCTCGGTCGCCACGGCACCGCGCTCACCAGCACCGGACGGGTGAACTTGAAGCGCCAAGAGTTCGCCGAAACCGACGCGCCGATCGACGACGAGTGCGCCTGCCACGTCTGCGCGCGGCACAGCCGGGCCTACCTGCGGCACCTGTTCAAGGCCGGCGAACCGACCGCCTCGCGGCTCGTCAGCGTGCACAACGTGGCGTGGACGATCGCCCTGATGGATCGCATGCGGGCGGCAATCGAAACCGGCACCCTGGCGGCTCTGCGCCGCGACCTGCTCGCCGTCTGGGACTAACCGGTAGCCTCGGCCGACGATATGGACCTTCCCAACCTGCCCCTGTTCGCCACGCTCGTCGCTTCGGCGGGCTCCGACGAAGCGAGCACCGGGTCGGCGATCGTCCAGTACGGCATCTTGCTGCTGATCCCGGTGGCGATGTACTTCCTCCTGATCCGCCCGCAGCGCCGCCGCGCCAAGCAGCAGGCCGAGTTGCAGTCGTCGCTCGGCGTCGGCGACGAAGTCATCACCACCTCGGGGGTGTACGGCTTCATCACCGGCGAAGAGGGCAACCTGTTCTGGCTCGAGATCGACGACGACGTCCAGATCCGTATCGCCAAGGCAGCGATCCAGGGCCGCGTCAACGCCACCACCGAGCCCGCCACGAAGGCCGACAGCACCGACGACGCCAGCGTCGACTGAGCCGTCGCGCCCCGCCCGGTATCGTGGGGCCATGAGCGTGACGGAGCAGGTCCAACCGGAATCGGCCCCGTGGGTGCGCGAGCACATCCGGGCGATCGCCGATTACCCGAAGCCGGGCGTCACGTTCCGCGACATCACCCCGCTGCTCGGTAACTCGGCGGCGTTCGGGCGCTCCGTCGACGACCTCGTCACCCGCTTCGGCGGCACCCGGGTCGACCGCGTGGTCGGCATCGAGTCGCGGGGCTTCATCCTCGCCGCCCCCGTGGCCTATCGGTTGCGTTCCGGGTTCGTGCCGGTGCGCAAGCCCGGCAAGCTGCCGTGGGCGGTGGCGCGCGAGGAATACGACCTCGAGTACGGCACCGACATGCTCGAGATCCACCGCGACGCGATCCATCCGGGAGAGAAGATTCTGATCGTCGACGACGTGCTCGCCACGGGTGGCACCGCGGCTGCGGCCGGCCGACTCGTGTCGACGCTCGGCGGCGAGCTCGTCGGGTACGGCTTCCTGCTCGAACTCACCGCGCTCGGCGGGCGCGCCCAGCTCGCCTGCCCGCGGATCGAGAGTCTCACGAGTTACTGACATGTCGACGGTCGATCGTGTGCTCCCGTGGCGGCGCCACCACGAGACGGCCCCCGTTTCCGAGCTCGCCCCGCTGCTGACGAGCTACCGCCGACGCCACCCGCGGGCCCCGGTCGACATGATCAACCGGGCCTACAACATGGCCGCCGAGGCGCACCGCAACCAGACCCGTTCGAGCGGTGAGAGCTACATCTTCCACCCGCTCGCAGTCGGCAAGATCGTGGCCGACATCGGGCTCGCCGACGTGTCACTGGCGGCGGCCCTGCTGCACGACGCGGTGGAAGACACCGAGATCACGCTCGACGACGTCGAGCGCGGGTTCGGTCCCGAGGTGGCCTGGATCGTCGACGGTGTCACCAAGCTGGAACGGATCCAGTTCGACTCGCGCGAAGCCCAGCAAGCGGCGACGATGCGCAAGATGCTGGTCGCCATGGCGAAGGACCTGCGGGTGCTCGTCATCAAGCTCGCTGACCGGCTCCACAACATGCGCACGCTGGCGGGCGTCCCGGCCGACAAGCAGCGCCGGATCGCCCAGGAGACACTCGACATCTACGCCCCGCTGGCGCACCGGCTCGGCATTCAGGAGATCAAGCAGCAGCTCGAGGACCTCTCGTTCGCCGCGCTGCACCCGCGGCGTTACGCCGAACTGGAACACCTCGTCGCCACGCGCACGCCCGAGCGCGAGGTGTACGTCGCCCAGGCGGTCGCCGAGGTGCGTACCCGACTGGCCGAGCTCGGCATCGTCGCCGAGGTGTCCGGCCGCGGCAAGCACCTGTGGAGCATCTACGAGAAGATGGTCCTGAAGAACCGCGAGTTCGACGAGATCTTCGACATCGTCGCGGTGCGCGTGATCGTCGGGTCGATCCAGGACTGCTACGCCGCGCTGGGCAGCATCCACGGTCGTTGGCGCCCGATCGTGGGGCGCTTCAAGGACTACATCGCGATGCCCAAGTTCAACCTCTACCAGAGCCTGCACACCACCGTGATCGGGCCGGGCGGGCGGGCGATCGAGGTCCAGATCCGCACCAACGAGATGCACGAACGCGCCGAGTGGGGCGTCGCCGCCCACTGGGCGTACAAGGACACCGGCCGCAACGGGGCGAAGAGCGCGTCGAGCGACATCGACTGGCTCAACCGCTTGATCGACTGGCAGGCCGAGGTCACCGACCCGGCCCAGTTCATGCAGAACCTGAAGACCGACCTCGAGCAGGACGAGGTCTTCGTGTTCACGCCGAAGGGCAAGGTGATCACGCTCCCGGTCGGTTCGACGCCGGTCGACTTCGCCTATGCCGTGCACACCGAGGTCGGTCACCACTGCATCGGCTCGAAGGTCAACGGCCGGCTGGTGGCGCTCGACCACAAGCTCGCTTCGGGCGACACGTGCGAGATCTTCACCTCCAAGATCGAGACCGCCGGGCCGTCCCAGGACTGGCTCGGCTTCGTCGTCTCGCACCGTGCCCAGAACAAGATCAAGCAGTGGTTCAGCCGCGAGCGGCGGATCGACGCGGTCGAGACCGGCCGCGACGAGCTGTCCGACGAGTTCCGGCGCGAGGGCCTGCCGGCGCAGAAGATCTGGTCGTCGCCCGAGCTCGCCGACGTGATCGCCGACCTCGGCTACGTCGACACCGAGGGCTTCCTCGCCGCGGTCGGCGAGCACCACGTGTCGGCGCGCGGGGTCGCCCAGCGGATCGCCCGGGCGTTGCGCGACGGCACCGGCGAGGTCGACCGCATGCCGACCACCGTCGTGCGCCGGTCGCGCCGTTCGCACGCCGACGACACGTCGGTCGGCATCCACGTCGAAGGCCTCGACGACGTGATGGTGCGGCTCGCCCAGTGCTGCACGCCGGTGCCGGGCGACTCGGTGATGGGGTTCGTCACCCGCGGTCGCGGCGTGTCGGTGCACCGCGTCGACTGCGCCAACGCGGTGTCGCTGGCCTCCGAGCAGGGGGCCCGCCTGATCGACGTCGACTGGGACCGGGCACCGGCCGGGTTGGTGTACGTCGCCGGTGTCGAGGTGGTCGCACTCGACCGCTCGCGGCTGTTGCGCGACGTCGCCAACAGCCTCGGCGACCAAGGCGTCAACATCGTCTCGTGCGAGACGGTCACCGGCGACGACCGGGTCGCCAAGATGCGTTTCGGTATCGAGCTGTCCACGCCCGCCCAGCTGACGTCGGTGCTCAACACGATCAAGCGCATCGACGGCGTGTACGAAGCCCACCGCATCGTCCCCGGTGCCGCCAGCCAGGACTGACAGCGCCCGCCGCTAGTGCGAGCGGCCGCGGGCGGTGATCGGCCACATCTCCACCACGTCGTCGCCGCGAACGACGTGCAGCACGTCGTACTTGTCGACCGTCGGGTCGCAGTGCGGCGGCACGAGGCTGAGCCGGTCGCCGGCCTGCCAGCCGCCGGTGACCAGGCCCTGCTCGTCGCCGAACCACGCGTAGCGCACCGAATCGGCGCCGGCGACGACGGGGAGCCCGGCGTCGGTGGCCATCGACTTGAGCCCCGCATCGACGGTGGCGAACCCGTCATGGTTGGCGCTGATCACCGTCGTGTCGACGAACAGCGATTGGTGCCACGGATGCTGATCGCCGGCCAGCGCATCGCCGTACTCGCGGTCCATGAACACGTACGAGCCGAGCTGCAGGTCGTCGAGTACG
This sequence comes from Actinomycetes bacterium, assembly GCA_023417265.1. Classification (GTDB taxonomy): domain Bacteria; phylum Actinomycetota; class Acidimicrobiia; order Acidimicrobiales; family Ilumatobacteraceae; genus Ilumatobacter. The sequence goes on from JAEZFY010000257.1 coordinate 8,490, forward strand.
CCCACCTCGAGATCGTGGGGGAACGAGCCCGTGCCTCCGCCGGTGCGCAGGCCGACGGCCAACCCGGTGGCCTCGATCGCCTCGATCGCGGCAGCCAGCAGCCCCGTGCCGGCCGCCACCGCGCCGGCCCGCTCGACCGGGTCGGCGACGTGCTGCCAGTGGCCGCCGTACCCCTGCACGCCGCGGAAC
>JAEZFY010000299.1 GCA_023417265.1 Actinomycetes bacterium
CTCGACCAGCACCCGGTCGCGACCGAAGGAGGCGACCAACCGGTCGAGCTCGCCGCGGGCGGCGGCCGGCCCGTCGGTGAGCAGCGCCCGCGGCACGAGCCCTTTGCGGCACCCGGTGAGCACCCACGCCCGGCCGGCGAGCGTGTCGGCGACGTCGGCGAAGGCGAACTGTGGGGCGCCCTTCTCGCCGGCGAGATGCCCGAGGCTCATCGCCCGGGCGAGGCGGGCATACCCGGCCGGGCCGTCGGCGAGCACGAGCAGGTGCGCGCCGTGCGGATCGGGGGCGTGGGCGTCGGGCAGCTCGCCGGTGTCGACGTGGTCGCGGGTGGCGGCCTCGGTGCGGGCCACCCGGGCGTCGGCGGCGAGGCCCGGGGTGAGCGTGATCTCGGCCCCGAACACGGTGGGTAGGCCGACCGCTCGGGCCGCTTCGGCGAAGCGCACCACCCCGTAGAAGCCGTTGTGGTCGGTGAGCGCGAGCGCCTCGAGGCCGAGCCGGGCGGCCTCGGTGGCGAGTTCTTCGGGGTGGCTGGCGCCGTCGAGGAACGAGTAGTTGGAGTGGCAGTGCAGCTCGGCGTAGGGCACCGTGTCGGTTCTGGTGGCGCCGCGGCGGCCGAGCAGATCGGGTGGGGTCACAAACGCCTGGCGCTTGCGGCCCCACGCCGGGCTGTCGCCACCGGCGTTCCACGACGGGCTGCCCGCCGGACGCCCGTCACGCCCCAGGTCGCGGTCGGACAGGGCGCGTTCCAACTGCTGCCACGTCCACGCCGGGTTGTTGAACCCCATCCCGCGAGTATCGAACATACGTTCGTCCAACGCAAGCGCGCCCCACGCGCTCCACTTGGGGGAGCCAGATCAGGAGGATCACGGAGAGCGCGAGGTAGGAGAACGTCTCGACCCGGCTGGTCAGTTCGATCAGCACATGGAACAGCACGGCCAGACCGAGCGCCCATGGGCGCGTGCGACGGAACCACGGGCCGAGCGCGATCGCCAGCTCCGTGGCCACGATGCCCGGCGCGAACCAACGGTGAGCGCCCCGGTCCAGCACGAGGTCGACCACCCACCCGGGCAGCACCGACGCCCGCACCTGGCCCTCCTGGTGGACCACCCGCAGCCACGTGACCGTGCCGCCGACCCAGTCCGGATCGAGCAGCTTGCTGACCCCCGAGGCGGCGTAGACGACCGAGCACTCGACCCGCAACAGCCACAGTGGCCACGCCGGAGCCACCGCGTCGGCCCGATACGGAGCGACCGCCAGGACGCCGAGCACGATCGCCAGGTAGGTGCGGTTGTGATGCACGTGGGTGGCCGACAGCAGCAAGTGGTACACGACCACCGCCAACGTCACCTTGGTGGTGACCCGGGGCCACAACCCGACCGCCATCGCCAGCGCGGCCACCACGCCGACACCCATCACCACCGTGAACAGCGCTGGCGGTAGGTCGGGCAGCCACGGCAGGTACGGGCGGTGGAACACGTCGTGATACGTGCGCCCGGCGAGCCCGTCGCGGAACACCTCCTGCAGGTAGTACGCGGCGATCAACCCCACCGGTACCCGCAGCCACGCCAGCGGCCGCATCGCCACCGGCTCGTCGAGGAACGCCAGCGAGGGAGTGCCGCTCACGGCACGTCCCGCGGGGGCGAGCGCAGCACCCGCACCACCGGCGGGTCGGCGTTGTGCCACTCGGTGACGATCGCCTCGTAGTAGCGGGTGTCGCGGTCGGCGGGCGTGTGGGCGGCGACCCACGCCATCGCGTCCTTCAAGAAGGCGACCTGGCTGGCGAGCCCGTTGTTGGCGTGCCGCCGCGAGCCGGGATGGCCGAGCCCGCGCTCGGTGACGAGCTCGCTCCACACGTACCCGCTCCACGGCTCACCGACCGGCACCCGCTCGCCGCCGGCGGTGACGCGCACGACCTCGGCCTGCCACTGGCTGGCCTCCGGGAACATCTGGAAGCCGAGCTCGTTGTGAGGCGTCCAGTAGGCGCGCACCACGAAGCACGCTTGGGCGACGAGCACGCCGACGAACACGATCCGGCGGGCTCGGCGGCGGTTCACGGCGCGAGACGGGCGAGCAGACCTTTGAGACGATCGTCGCCGGCCCGCTCGATCGCGTCCGGCCAGGCGAACCAGGCAACCTGCTGACTCTCGTCGGCCGGCGGGGTGGGGTCCGGGTCGCCAGCGTCGGCGGCGATGTGGACGACGTAGCGCAGGTCGAGGTGGGTGTGCCCGCGGCCGCCCGGATGCACGTCGACGTGCACGAGCTGTTCGGAACCGAGCACCACCGGCAGGCCGGTCTCCTCGGCGGCCTCGCGGACGGCCGCCTCCCACGGTGCTTCCCCCGGCTCGATGTGCCCGCCCGGCTGGAGCCACATCCCCAGCCGTTTGTGCTCGAGCAGGACGACGCCGCGCGGACCGATGACGATCGCCGAACCGGTGACGTGCACCGGGTCGGCGGCTTCGCTGAACGGCTCGGCGAGGCGCTCCAATTCCGTCAAGAACGTCTCGATCGACGCGCGCTCCGCGTGATCGGCCGGGACATGCTGCTCGACCGAGCGTCGGACCTGGTCACGCATCGTTTTCGCATCGTCGGCGGGCATCGACCACACGGTATCGAGACGGAATCGCCGGATCGGTCTTCAAGTTCTTCAGGACCCGGCCGATAACTGGGGGAGGCTCCGCGGGAGCCACACCACGCACCCACATGGAACCGACTTCGCAGTTTGCCCCCCGAGTCCTGCTGGCGATCGACGACCTGCGCTTGCGCCGGACGAACGAAGCCGGATTGCGCGCCGCCGGGTTTGCCGTCAGCGCACCGAGCGACGCCGAAGCCGTGCGGATCCTCGCCGAATCGTTCTCACCCGACGTGCTCGTGGTCGACAGCGCGATGGTCGGCGCCGATGACCGCCCGCTGTACCAGCAGCTGCGCCCGCACACCGACAGCTACATGCTGTGCATCGATTCGGCCGGGCGCGACCGCGCCCGCGTCGAGATCCTCCGCTCCGGTGCCGACGACGCCGTGTCCGTGCCCGTGAGCCCCGACGAAATCGCCGCCCGCTGCCAGGCGTTGATGCGGCGCCCGCGCGAGATCCGCGCCGACTGGGACCCGGTGCAACAGACCGTGCTCACGCTCGGCCCGCTGGTGGTCGACACCGGCCGCCACGAGATCCGCCTCGACGGCCGCGAGATCGCTGCCACGCGCATCGAGTTCTCGCTGCTCGAGCATCTCGCCCGGCACCCCACCGAGGTCGCCTCACGGGCCGAACTGCTCGACGCCGTGTGGGGTCCGCACTGGGTCGGCGACACGCACGTCGTCGACGTGCACCTCTCGAACCTGCGCCGCAAGCTCGACGACGCGATGCCGTCGTTGCGGGTGGTCCACACGGTGCGCGGCGTCGGCTTCCGGATCAGCAACGAGCTGCTCGACCTGGCCGAATCGGCCCAGTCGACGCTCGAGCTGCCGGTTCCGTTGCATCTCGCCGCCGGCTGACGCCCCGCGGCCGCGACACCCGGCCCGCGCCGGTCAGCCCCTGGCGGACAGAACGTGTGTTCGGTATCGTGGTGGAGTGAACCGCGTTGCCCTCGCCACCGCGGCCACCGGCACGGTGGCCCTCGCCGAGCTGGCCCCCGCCCACGACCGCTGCCTTCCCGTTGCTGCGGCCCTGATCGACCTGTTTCCCGAGCGTGGCCTGCGGCGCGGCCACGTGATCGCCTGCACCGGGCCGGCCGCCACATCGTTGGCGTTGGCACTCGTCGCCACCCCGGCCGCAGCCGGCGCGTGGGTCGCCGCGGTCGGCCTCCCCGGGCTCGGCGTCGAGGCCGCAGCCGAGCTCGGAGTGCCGCTCGAACGGTTTGTACTCGTGAGCGCGGCGGCCTCGCCGGCGCAGTGGGCCGAACGGGTCGCCGCCGCGGCCGACGGGTTCGAGCTCGTGCTCACCGCGCCCCCGCGGGGCGCCGAGCGGGCGGGGCGCCAGGTCCGCCAGCGCGTCCAGGCCCGCGGGGCAGTGCTCGTCACGGTCGGTTCGGGGGCCACGTTCGGCAGCGACGTCGAACTCGACACCACCGAGTGCCGCTGGAGCGGCCTCGGTGCCGGGCACGGTTGCTTGCTCGGACGCCGTCTCACGGTGACCGCCAGCGGTCGCCGGGTCCCCCGCCCGCGGACCGCCGGCCTGTGGCTGCCGAGCCCGGACGGGACGCTGGCTGGCGATGGCTGAGCGGCGCCGAACCGGGCCCAACCGGCGCCAGCCCGAACGCGTCGTCACGGTGTGGTGCGCCGACTGGCCGGTGGTCGCTGCCGGAGTGCCCCCCGACCGGCCGGCGGCGGTGTTCCACGCCAACCGCGTGATCGCGCGCACGCCCGCCGCGGCCGCCCACGGGATCGACCACGGCACACGCCGACGGGCCGCCCAACGGGCGTGCCCCGAACTCGAGGTGCTCGCCAGCGACCCTGCCAGCGAGGCACGCCGGTTCGAGCCGGTCGTGCGTGCCGTCGCCGACATCGCCCCCCGCCTCGAAGTCGTCGAACCGGGATGGTTGTGCCTTGCCGCCCGCGGTCCGGCGCGCTACTTCGGGGGCGACGCGGCGCTCGCCGCCCGGCTGCTCGACCTCGTCGAACTGCACGCCCCGCACGCCCAGATCGGTGTCGGGGTCGCCGACGGGCGCACCGCCTCGGCGCTCGCCGCGCGCACGGCCGAACCGATCCAGATCGTCGATCCTGGTCGCTCGGCGAGGTTCCTGGCCGACCTGCCGGTGGCCTGGCTGGCGCACACCGGTGACGCCACCGCCGATCTCGTCGACTTGCTGATCCGGCTCGGGCTGCGCACGTTCGGGCAGCTCGCGGCGGTGCCCCCCGGCGACCTGCTGGCCCGCTTCGGCGTGGCCGGGCAGCTCGCCCACCGGATCGCCAGCGGCACCGACGAGCGCACGCTCGCCAGCGCCGACCCGTCAGCGGAATGGTCGTGCGAGCACTCTTTCGACGAACCGGTCGGCGACGCCGGGCCGGTCGTGTTCGTCGCCAAACGGCTCGCCGACGACCTCACCGGGCGGCTCACCGCGGCCGGACAGGTGTGTACGCGTCTCGTCGTGACGCTCGAAACCGAACACGGCGAACGCAGCGAGCGGGTGTGGTACCGGGCCCACGGCCTGTCGTCTTCAGCGGTCGTCGAACGCGTCCGCTGGCAGCTCACCGGCTGGGCCGATACCGGCGCGCTGACCGCCGGCATCGCCCTCGTCCGGCTGATCCCCGGCGAGGTGCGCACCGACTCGGGCGAGCAGATCGGGCTGTGGGGAGGGCGCAGCCAGGCCGACATCGATGCCGTGCGGGCCGTCGCCCGCCTGTCGGGGCTGGCCGGGGAGGGCGCCGTGCGGGTGCCGGAATGGGCCGGCGGGCGGCTCCCTGGCGAGCGTTACCGGCTCGTGCCGGCCACGTCGGTCGACCTCGACGATGCCGGTGCACGGCTCGCCCGCGGCGCGGGTCCGTGGCCGGGGGCGACCAGTGGGCCGGCACCGGCCCACGTGCTTCCGCAACCGGTGCCGGTCGACCTGCTCGACGCCAACGGCGCACCCGTGCAGGTGACCGGCCGCGGCGACATCAGCGCCGCCCCGGCAACGTTGGTGTGGGGTTCCACACGGCGCGCCCTCACCGGGTGGGCCGGGCCGTGGCCGGTCGAGCAACGCTGGTGGTCAGCCGGGCAAGCGCGCCGGTTGGCGCGGCTGCAGGTGCTCACCGAGCACGGCGACGCCTACCTGCTCGCGGTCGAGCACGGCCGGTGGTCGGTCCTCGCCGCCTACACCTGACCCGCGCGTCCGACCCCTCCGGGTGATCGCGAGTCAGCCGCCGTTGTTGGCGAGCCACTTGGCGCGGGCCGCGCGGCTGCGCTCGAGCAGGTGTGGCGGCACCCGCTTGGCGGCTTCGGACAGTTCCGGGGTGCCGTCGGCGGGAGCGCCCGCCGCTGCCGCCGGCTCGTCGGCCGGCAGGTCCTCGAACGTGGGCAGCTCGACGCCCGGCTTCCAGTACCGGTACATCTCGCGGACGATGTCGGCGAGCCCGGCCGAGTCGTGGCCCTTGGCGAGGTCGACCGTGACCATGTTGGCGTACACGTGCACCGACGACACCTTGCCGGTGGCGAACAAGAGGTGGGCGAGCGCCGAGGAAGGGGTGGTGGCGTCGGCGTCGGCGGCAGTGGAGAACCGCTCGTGCCCCATCCCCGACAGCGAGCGGTTGAGCTCGAAGCGCACCACTCCCGGCGCGGCACTCGGCTTCTCGACGACACCTACGACCTGACCCATAGTGCTCGCAGGATACCTAACCGGGTGCTGGCGTTCTCAGACGGCTCCGGGCGTCAGGTTGCCGTGCTCGAGCGCGGCGGCCAGGACGTCGGGGAACTGGTGCGGCGTGCACGCCATCACGGTCGCCCCGAGGGCGGTCAGCTCGGCGGCCACGGCGTGGTCGTGGGCGGGCGCACCGTCGTCGCTGAGCGCCAGCAGCACGAGCAGGCTCACGCCCGAGCGGGTGAGCTCGGCGGCTTCGCGCAGCAGCGTGTCGGCGTTGCCGCCCTCGAACAGGTCGGAGATCAGCACGAGCAGCGTCGCCGCCGGGCGCGTCACCACCTGGCGGCAGTAGGCCAGCGCACGGGCGATGTCGGTGCCGCCCCCGAGCTGGACGCCGAACAGCACGTCGACCGGATCGCTGAGCACCGGGGTGAGGTCGGTGACCGCCGTGTCGAACGCGATCAGGCTGGTGCGCAGGGCCGGGAGCTGGGCGAGCACCGACCCGAACAGCGACGCGTAGACGACGCTGTCGGCCATCGAACCGGACTGGTCGACGGCCACGATCACATCCCGGGCGAGGCTGTGCTGGCGGCGCCCGAAGCCCACCAGCCGCTCCGGGACGATCGTGCCCAGGCTCGGCTGATAGTGCCGCAGGTTGGCGTGGACCGTGCGTAGCCAGTCGATGTCACCGGGGCGCGGGCGGCGGCTGCGGTTGGCCCGGGCGAGCGCCCCGGTGACCGCTGCCCGAGTGCGGTCGGCGAGGCGCCGTTCCAGCTCGGCGAGCACCTGCGCCACCACCTTGCGGGCGGTCGCCCGCGACTCGTCGGGGAGCAGGCGGTTGAGCTCGACGAGCAGCGTGACGAGGTGAATGTCGGGCTCGACCGTGCCGAGCAGTTCCGGTTCGAGCAGCAGCTGCCGCAGGTCGAGCCGTTCGATCGCGTCGCGCTGCATCACCTGGACGACCTCGCGGGGAAAGTAGCGGCGGATGGCGCCGAGCCAGCGGGCGACCTGCGGGGCGCTGCGGCCGAGCCCACCCTGCCGGCCCGGCTTGCGGTCGCGGGCTCCGGTGGGCGACCGGCCGTCGTCGCGCAGGTCGTACAG
>JAEZFY010000312.1 GCA_023417265.1 Actinomycetes bacterium
TCGCCGAACCGGCCGCGATGCCCGCCACGGCGGCGACGAGCGCACCGATGGCGATGGCGATGCCGGTCGGTGTCGGCCGCGGCCAGGCGCGCATCGGTTCAGTCGCGGCCGTGCGGCACGGGAACGCCGGCGACGGCCCGGGCGAGCACGTCTGCTGCAGTGACCCCGGCGAGCTCGGCCTCGGGCGTGAGGATCATCCGGTGGGCGAGCACCGGGACGGCGAGGTGTTTGACGTCGTGCGGCGTGGCGAACGAGCGCCCCTCGGTGAGCGCCCGGGCCTTGACCGCACGCAGCAAGCCGACGGTGCCGCGTGGGCTCACTGGCAGGCGCACGTCGGCGAACGTCCGCGTCGCGGCGACGACCCGCACGAGGTACTCGCTCACGTCTGGACCGACGTGCACGCGGTCGACCGCAGCGACCATCGCCGCGGCATCACCGAGCGACAGCACCGGGGCCAGCGGGGCCCGCTGGTGATGATGGCTGTGGACGATCTCGAGCTCGGCGCTCAGGTCGGGGTAGCCCATCGACGTGCGCATCAAGAACCGATCGAGTTGGGCCTCCGGGAGCGGGTACGTGCCGTCCATGTCGATCGGGTTCTGGGTGGCGATCACCATGAACGGGCGGGGTACCTGGTGCCCGGTGCCGTCGACGGTGACCTGACGCTCCTCCATCACTTCGAGCATCGCTGCTTGGGTGCGCGGCGACGCCCGGTTGATCTCGTCGGCGAGGACGATGTTGGCGAACACCGGGCCCTGATGGAACTCGAACTTGCCGGTCTCCTGGCGGAAGATGGTGACGCCGGTGACATCCGACGGCAGCAGGTCGGGGGTGAACTGCACCCGGTTCCACGAGGCGTCGATCGAACCCGACAGCGCTCGGGCGAGCTGGGTCTTGCCGACCCCGGGCACGTCTTCGACGAGCAGGTGACCCTCGGCGAAGAAGCACACCAACGCCTGGGAGATCACGTCGTGTTTGCCCTTGATGACCCTCGCGATGTTGGCGGCGACGTCGCTCGCGCGGGCGGCGAACGCTTCGGCGGCCTGGTCGGTCAGGGTCCGTTCGGCGGGTCCGGCGAGCGCGTCCATGGCGGCCCACAGTAGGGGACCACACCCGACACGGGGTGTGGGTGGAAGTACCCCAAGCGCCCTGTCGGGGCGCAACCGGTAGTTCTGCCGGTACCCCCGAACGAGCCGGGCTGGTTGGGTAGGCGCTGTCGCCGAACCCGGTGACATACCGCACCGAAGGAGACCGACCGATGTCGCAAGCCCAACAGTTCAACGTCTCGACCGCCACGCTCACCCGGGGATCCGACAACGTCGCGGTCGCCCGCCAGGACCTCGACGGCGCCGTCAAGAACATGCGCACGGCGATGGCCAACCTGTTGACGATGTGGCGCAGCGCCGGCTCGGCCGCGTTCGGCGAGCTGGCCGAGACGTGGTCGGTCGAGCAGGACAAGCTCCAGCGCGTGCTCGGCGAGATCTCGGTGGCGATGCGCGAGAACGCCAACGACTACACGATCAACGAGCAGCACACCACCGATGCCGCCCGCCGGATCCTCGCCAACCTCGGCTGACCCAACCCTCCAACCGCACCCGATCAAAGGAGCAACCACATGTCCAACTTCGATTCGATCAGCGTCAACCGTCCCGCCATCGAGGCCGCCGAGGCCGACGTGCTCACCTGCCTGTCGACGTTCGAGAACACGCTCGCCAGCCTCGACTCGCAGCTCAAAGCGGTGCTCGAGACCTGGCAGGGCGACGCCTCGTCGCAGTGGGCCGACCTGCGCGGCCGCTGGAACAACGCCAACCAGTCGTTGCACAGCGTCGGCCAGCGGATGAAGCTGCACCTCGCCACCACGAACACCGACTACGCCGGCACGGAACTGCGCAACCAGCGCCGCATGACGGTGTGAGCATGCTCACCGGGTTCGAGATCGTGCCGGCCGTGGTCAACGCTGCGGCCGGTACGTTCGACGCCGAGGCGTCGGCGCTCACCAACGTGGCGGTGACGCTCGCCAAGCACCTCTCCCAGATCGGGCCGGCGTGGGGCGACGACGTGGTCGGCGTTCGGTTCGGCGCCCAATACCAGCCGGCCGCCGACGTCACGCGCGACAACGTCGAGGCGCTCGCGGTCGGGATGTTCCGCATCGCCGCAGCCCTGCGCGCGGTTGCCACCGCCCACGCCGAGGGCGAAGCCGACCTGCTCGTGGCCGCCAAGGCCGACGACGCCGAGCTCGCCGCCACCGCAACCGTCACCACCGCGCTCGTCGCCACGGTGGGCGGCTGACCTGCGACCATGGGCCGCTCCGCCGCGTTCCGCGAACACCTCGACGTGCGCGGGGTGTGGTTCCCCGCCGGCGACGGTGACGCGCTGCGCGACGCCGCGTCGGGATGGTTCCAAACCGCCGAATTCCTCGACGACATCGCCGCCGTGCTCGTCGCCGCGGCCACCAACATCACCGACAACTACCGCGGCGAGGCCGCCGAACGGTTCGTCGAACTGTGGGCCCGCTGGTGCGGTGACGACGGCTACCTCGCCGCCACGGTGCGGGCGTGCCGACAGCTCGCCGCCACTCTCGAAGACTTCGGCGGCGACGTCGACCGGGCCGACGCGACACTGCTCGGCCTTGTCGAGGAGGCGCTCGACCTGCGCCTCCAGGCAGCCGAGCAACCTGCCGTCGATCTCCACGCTGCCGATCGTGCGATCGACGAGTGGCTGCGCGACGCCGCGGGACAGGTCGCAGCCGGCCTCGATCGGCAGGTCGCCAACCGCGTGACCGCGCTCGGCGACGTCGCCAAGTTGCCTGACGAGCTCGCCCCGATCGATCCCTCGCGGGTCGATTGGGTGACTCCTGGCGACGTCACCGATCTGACTCACCTCGCCACCGCCACCGTCGACTTCGGCGCCGGGCCGGGTAGCCATCGCGGCGCCCCGATCGACACCGTCTTCCCCGACGAGCTGGCCGACGCTGCTGCGCTCGCCGACCGTGGTCCTCAGGAGGGCGGCGCACCGCTCGAACTCCCCGACGACTGGGCTGGCGCCGGGGGTGGCGACTGGGCTGGCGCCGGCGGTGGCGGGGGCTACGGCGCAGGGTCGGGCTTCGACATGCCCGAGTTCGATCTGCCGGCTCACGAGCAACCCGACCTGCCCGCCTTCGAGGCACCGGACGTCGACCCGTCGGCGTTCGACGCCGACCCGACCATCGTCGGTGGGGCCGCGATCGGGGCTGGGGCGACCGCCGCCGCGGCGGCCGCCACGAAAGCCGGGCGGAGCGCGCCGATGATGCCGTTCATGCCGATGGGCGC
>JAEZFY010000324.1 GCA_023417265.1 Actinomycetes bacterium
CGACCGGGCTGGTCAGCGGCACGAGCACGGCGATGGCGACCGACGCCGCGGGGCGACCGCCATGCCACGCCACCAGCGCCGCCAGCAACAGCGCCAGTCCGGCCGCGAAGCCGACCCGGCCGACGACCACGTTGACGACCGAGCCGGCCGCGAAGGCGCTCGCGGCAAGCAGGCGTGCAGGTGGTGGCATGTCCGCGGCGAGGGCGTCGATGAGGTGCGCGGCGAGGCCCGTCGCCGCCACGGCCGCCACCACGCACACCGCGACCGCGCCGACGGCGGCGACCACCGCCGGACCGATCACGCTGTACGTGGGTGTCGCGTGCCCGCCGTACCAGGTGAAGTTCCACACGCCGATCCCGCTCCGGCGCCAGAGCTCACCGCGCAGGGCGTGCGCCGGATAGTCGGGCCCGCGGACACCCGCCGCGGCGACGGTCAGCGCCCCGGCCGCGGCGAGCGCGGTCGGCACGGCGACACGGCGCGGCGGCGCCCGCATCAACTGCTGTGGAGGTCGACGATGCTGCGCCCGGTGGCGTCCCCGGCGAGGATCTCGGTGAGTGTCGTGTCGAGCTGATCGAGGCGGATCACGCGACCGATCGCGTCGAGCCCGGCCGGCTTGAGGTCGGCGGCCATCCGGACCCACACCTCGCGGCGCCGAGCGAGCGGCGTCATCACCGAGTCGATGCCGAGCAGGTTGACACCGCGCAGGATGAACGGCAGCACCGTCGTCGGCAGGCCCGAACCGCCGGTGAGACCGCTCGCCGCGACCGAACCGCCGTAATGGATCTTCTTGAGCACGTTGGCGAGCGTGACCCCACCGACGCAGTCGACCGCGCCGGCCCACACCGTCGATTCGAGCGGTCGCCGCGACTCGTCGCTGAGCTCGGCCCGATCGATGACCGACGCCGCCCCGATCTCGTTCAGCCAAGCCCGCTCGTCCGGTTTGCCGGTGGACGCGACGACCTCGTACCCCAGCCCGGCGAGCATGCCGACCGCGGTGGAACCGACGCCGCCGGTGGCACCGGTGACCAGCACCGGACCACGTTCGGGGGTGACGCCGTGCTCCTGGAGGGCGATCACCGACAGGGCGGCCGTGAAACCGGCGGTACCGAGCGTCATCGCCTCGCGCAGCGTGAGCCCGGCGGGCAGCGGCACGATCCACTCGGCCGGCACCCGGGCGTACTCGGCGAAGCCTCCGTGGTGGGCGACGCCGAGTTCGTAGCCGTGGACGATCACCTCGGTGCCGGCCGCGAGCGGTTCGCCGCCGGGCGGCTCGGCATCCTCGAGCAGCACCCCGGCGAGGTCGACCCCGGGCACGATCGGGCTGATGCGGGCGACCTTGCCGGTGGGTGTCGCCGCCAGACCGTCCTTGTAGTTGACGCTCGACCAGTGGACCTCGACGGCGACGCCGGGTGGCAGCGCCGAGGCGGGCATCGTGACGACGCCGCGCTGGACCTGGTCGCCGTCGGTGACGGCCTCGAACGCCCGGAACTCGGGAGGGATCGTCATACGACGATCGTGTCAGGTGCGGGCGGAGGGAGCGAAGCCGTCGGGGATCACGAGATCCTCGGGTGCCAGGTCGGCGAGGCTCGCCTTGCCGATCCCGAGCATCGTCGAGTCGATCCCCATCCGCAGCACGTCGAGCACGTTCTCGACGCCGGCCTGGCCGTTGGCGGCGAGACCCCACAGGTAGGCCCGCCCGATCAGCACCGCCCGGGCACCGAGGGCGAGCGCCTTGACGACATCGCTGCCGCGGCGGATCCCGCCGTCCATCAGCACTTCGATCTGGTCGCCCACTGCGTCGACGACCTCGGGGAGCACACGGATCGGCGCCGGGGCGCCGTCGAGGTTGTTGCCGCCGTGGTTGGACACGCTGATCGCCGCCGCCCCGGCGTCGACCGCACGGCGCGCTTCGTCGGCGCGCCCGATGCCCTTGACCATCATCGGGCCACCCCACTCGCGGGCCAGCCAAGCGACGTCGCTCCAGGTGGGCGGCGGGGTGCCCATCCACGTGCCGTAGGCCTCGAAGAAGCCGGGCGCCTGACGCGATCCGTCGGGTGCGGCGACATCGAAGTTCGGAACCGACAGCGCCGGGAGGGCTCCGGTGCGCAGCCATTCGAGCAGCCAGCGCGGTTTGCGGGCGACTTCGGGGGCGTGCTTGAGCGCGGTGGGGATGTCCATCGTCTGCGGAATCGACGGGCTACCCCAGTCGCGGGAATGGACGAACGACCAGTCGAGCGTGAGGATCAAGCCGACCGCGCCCGCTGCCCGGGCGCGCTCGATGCGAGCGATGATCGAGTCGCGGTCGCCGGCCCAGTAGATCTGGAAGAACGTCGACGGCTGGGCCGCGATCACCGATTCGATCGGCTTGCTGGCGAACGACGACAGCGCCATCGGAATGCCGCGCGCGGCGGCGGCGGCGGCCACCGCCACCTCACCGCCGGGGTGCACCGCCTGCACGCCGGTGGGCGAGATCATCACGGGCATCGAGCAGGCCTGGCCCATCACCGAGGTGGCGAGGTCGCGGGTGGCCGGCTGGCCGGCGGTGATCGGGCGCAGTTTGAGCTCGTCGAAGGCGGCGATGTTGTCGTCCATCGCGAGCCCCTTGTCGGTGCCGGCCACCAGGGCGCCGTAGACCGACGTGGGCAGGCGCCGCTTGGCCCGCCGCTGGGCGACAGCGACGGATTCGAACCACGGATTCTGAGCCCAAGGCCAGGCGGGGAGCTTCACGCGCGGGAAGGGTAGCGAGCGCATGCTCGCCCGGCCCTATGGCCGGGCGGGCGTCAGACCGGCAACACCCGCAACAGGTGGTGCCAGCGGCAGGCGGTGCACGCCTCGACCACGTAGGCCATCGCCTCGCCGCCAGCGGTCACCTTGGCGACCTGGCGCAGATCGGCGGCGGTCGACACGCAGCGACCGTGCGCCGGGAGCCGATGGCCGAACACGTAGGTGACGATGCGCAGGCGTTCCTGCTCGCAGATCGGGCAGTCGGCCTCGGTTTCGGTGCCGACGTTGGCGGCGGCCCGGATCAGCTCGGGATGGGCGTCGCACACTTCACCGAGCGGCACCCGCCCGAGGCGCACCTGATTGATCAGCATGCGCCGGGCGAGACGGTGGTCGACGATGCCGCCGCGCGGTGCATGACCGCGTAAGGCGCTCGCCGAGAAACCCATGCCGGAAGGGTAGCGGTCGGCCAGACTGGAGGCGTGACGACCATCAGTTACGGGGCGGGCATCCCCGGCGAGCCCGAGTTGCGCCTGCTCGGCGACCTCAGCGGCGGCAAGCGGGTACTCGAACTCGGGCTTGGCGCGCACCACAACTCGATCGCCTTCGCGATCGCCGGCGCCAAGGCACTCGCCGTCGATCCCGACCCGGCCAAGATCGAACGGCTCCGGGAAGCCGTCGCCAAGGCCAGCGCCGACGCGCACCACACCACCGGCGAGCCGGTGCGCGTCGAATGTCACACCAGCGACCTCGCCGACCTCGGCTTCGCCACGAGCGGTTCGATCTCAGCGGTCGTCGCCAACCACACCCTGACCGCCTTCGACGACCTCAGTCGGGTGCTCCGCCAGGTCCACCGCGTGCTGCGCGCGAGCCACCCGTTCGTGTTCTCGGTGCCGCACCCGTTCGCCGGCGTCACCACCCAGCCCACGGCCGGCGGGCCGGTGGTCCCGTACGGCTCGGCCGGACGCACGATCGGCGATTGGTTCACGCAGCTCGCGCGCACGAACTTCCGCGTCGACCAGATTCTCGAACTGGGCGTCGGGGCCGGCTCGCCCGTACCGACCACGCTCGTGATCCGGGCCCGCAAAGAGGGCGACTGAACGTCGCTCGACCGGCCGCGCTCAGCTGCGCCGGGCGCGCACGACCTCGCGCAGCTTGAGCCGCCGGCCGGTGCGCACGATCGCCCGGCTGTACACCATCGCCGCCAACCGGGCGATCGCCACGACGGCGACCACGAGCAGCACCAGCGAGGCGACGATCTCCCACGGTTCGGCGACCCCGATCGCGAGCCGGGCGGGCATCGCGATCGGCGACGACAGGGGCACCAAGCTGAGCACCATCCCGACCGTCGTTTCGGTGGTGCCGAGCGAAGCCAGGTAGATCGCCACGAGCGCGATCGTGAGGGGGGCGATCGCCGAGCCGGCGTCCTCGGTGCGGTCGGCGAGCGCGCCGAGCATCGCCGCCAGCAGCAGGTAGATCACGATCCCGCCGGCCAGCCAGGCCCCGCTCGAGGCGAGCGTCGTACCGAGTGAGTCGGGGACGTCGCCGCCGGCGATCGTCTTGATGAGCAGCGGCAGCGCGCCGAGCAGCACCGTGGCGAACCCGACCGCGCCGACGCCGAGCACCTTGCCGTACAGCAGCGCCCGTACCGGCACGACCGCGAGCAGCACTTCGGACACTCGGTTGGCCTTCTCGGTGGCGACCGACGAGGCGACGCCACTGGCCAGGATCATGATCACCAGGTACATCACGACCGTCAGCCCGAACGCCGCGCCTTCGCGGCCGCCGCGGGCGGTGTCGACCGTTTCGACCGGGGTGCGCGGGATCGCCGCGGCCTGAGCGAGCACGTCGGCGGGCACCCCGGCCTCGGTGAACACCTGCTCGGTGGCGTGGTTGCCGAGCACCTGTTGCAGCAGGGCGACGGCGATGTCGTGGTCGTCGGTGCGCTGCAGGATGCGCGGCTCGTCGCCCCACACGAGGGCGACGTCGGCGTCGCCGTCCTTGACGAGCGTGCGCGCCGCAGCGGAATCCGGGGCGGCGCTGATCGTCAGCTCCATCCCGGTCGCCTCGGCGGCTACGCCGAGCGCCTCGGTGACGTCGGCGGGAACCGCCCCGGCGGTCGTCAGATCGCGCTTCAACGAATCGCCCGGGAGCACCTCGGGCAGGATGGCCAAGGCGAGGCCACCCAGGAGCAGCGCCGCGGCGGTGGCCCAGATGCCCTTGCTGCGCAGCGACTCGCGGATCTCGCGCCCGGCCACCAGACGGGTGTGGTGCACCTGCCCCACCGGCCGGGTGTCGACGTCGGGCGTGCTCACGCCGGTTGCTCCAGGGCGGCGAGGAACATGTCGGACAGCCGCGGCGGTTCGACCGCGAAGTCGGCCACCGGGTGGCGCCCGCGGATCCGGTCGAGCACCGCCCCGGCGTCGGCGCCCGGGGCGAGCCGCACCCGGCTGCGGGTGGGGGTCGTGGCGACGAGCTCACCGTCGCCGGCGGCGAGTTCGTCTCCGGCGAGCACGGCGTCGAGCGACAAGAACCGTTCGCTGCTCGAGCGGCGCAGCTCGGCGAGGTCGCCTTGGAGCACGACCCGGCCGTGGTCGAGCATCACGATCGTCTCGCACAGTTCTTCGACGAGATCGAGCTGATGGGAGGAGAACAGCAGCGCCCGGCCTTCGTCGACGTGGCTGCGGATCACGTCGGACAGGAACACCACGGCGGTCGGGTCGAGCCCGGCGAACGGTTCGTCGAGCACGAGTAGGTCGGGTTGATGGACCATCGCCGCGGCGAGCTGGACACGCTGGGCCATCCCGCCCGACAGCTCGCGGATCCGGTCGCCGGCGCGCGGGGCGAGGTCGAGCCGTTCGAGCAGGTCGAGCGCCCGGGCCCGCGCGCGCGCCGCCTCGACGCCATGCAGACGCGCCAACCACACGAGGTGGTCGAGCACCCGCATCTCGACGTACAGCCCGCGCTCTTGGGGCATGTAGCCCCAGCTCGTCCGGTCGGCCCGCGACACCGGCCGCTCGCGCCAGGTGACCCGGCCGGCGTCGGCGTCGATCACCCCGAACAAGATCCGCATGAGCGTGGTCTTGCCGGCGCCGTTCGGGCCGAGCAGCCCGGTGACCCGGCCGGGCAGCACCTCGAACGTGACGTCGTTGAGGGCCTGGCGGTCGCCGAACGCTTGCGACAGCCCTGCGACGACGAGCCGGTCGGTCATGCGGGCCACCCTAGTAACTTGCCTGCGCATGCGTTCCCGGACCCCGTCTCCGAGTGACTGGGCGGGTTGGACCGACGGCTCCCACGACGCCGCCTACGAGGTGCTCGGAGCGCACCCGACCGGTGACGCCTGGGAGTTCCGGGTGTGGGCACCCGGCGCCACCGCGGTGTCGGTCGTCGGCGACTTCAACGGATGGGACGCCGCTCCCCATCCGATGCAGCCGGGCGAGCACGGCATCTGGTCGGCACGCGCGGCGGCCCAGGAGGGCCAGCGCTACAAGTACCGCATCACCTCCGAACACCACGGCGTACGCCGAGTGTTCGACAAAGCCGACCCGTTCGCGTTCCACGCCGAACTGCCGCCCGGCACCGCCTCGGTGCTGTGGGACCTCGACCCGGCGAGCGCCGGATGGACCGACCAGACGTGGCTCGCCGAGCGCGCGGACCGCCAACGGCTCGACCGGCCGATGTCGGTCTACGAGGTGCACCTCGGGTCATTCGACGCGTATGCCCGCAACTACCGCGACCTGGCGTGGGTGATCGGCGACCACGCCCTGGCGTGCGGGTTCACGCACGTCGAACTGCTGCCGGTCACCGAGCACCCCTACTACGGGTCGTGGGGCTACCAGACCACCGGTTACTTCGCCCCCACCTGCCGCTACGGCTCACCCAACGACCTGATCGCGATGATCGACCGCTTCCACGCGATCGGGCTGGGGGTGATCCTCGACTGGGTACCGAGCCACTTCCCCGCCGACGACTTCGCCCTGGCCACGTTCGACGGCAGTCCACTGTTCGAACACGGCGACCGGCGGCGCGGGTTCCACCCCGACTGGCGCAGCCTGATCTTCGACTACGGGCGCCCCGAGGTGCAGGCGTTCCTCACCAGCTCGGCGCGCTTCTGGCTCGACCGCTACCACGTCGACGGTCTGCGCGTCGACGGCGTGGCGTCGATGCTGTACCTCGACTACAGCCGCCAGCCCGGCGAGTGGACCCCGAACGTCCACGGCGGACACGAACACCTCGAAGCAGTGGCCTTCCTGCGCCACCTCAACACCGCCGTGTTCCACCATCACCCCGACGTCCACATGATCGCCGAGGAATCGACGGCGTGGCCGGGCGTCACCCGCCCCGTCGACGCCGGCGGGCTCGGGTTCAACCTCAAGTGGGACATGGGCTGGATGCACGACACGCTCCAGTTCCTCGCCCGCGAACCGATCCACCGGCGCCACCACCACGACGAGATCACCCGCCGCGCCCAGTGGGCCTTCTCCGAGAACTACGTGCTCGCCCTCAGCCACGACGAGGTCGTCCACGGCAAGCGCAGCCTGATCGCCAAAGCACCCGGCGACCCCTGGCAACGCGCAGCGACGCTGCGGCTGCTGCTCGGCTGGCAGTGGGGTCAGCCCGGCAAGAAGCTGTTGTTCATGGGCGACGAGGTTGCCCAGCAGACCGAATGGGCACACGAGGGCCACGTGCCCTGGCATCCCGACGATCCCGACTACGCACCCCATGCGGCCACGACCCAGGCGTGGGTGGCGGCGCTCAACGCGGCGTACCGCGAGCTGCCGGCGCTGCACGCCGGCGACTGCGACCCGGCGGGGTTCTCCTGGATCGCCGGCGACGACTCGGTGAACACGGTGGCGGTGTTCGCCCGGCACGCGCCGGGCGATCCGCGGGCGGTGGCCGTCGTCGCCGCCAACTTCACCCCGAGCGTGCACCGTGGCTACGAGTTCGGTGTTCCGTTCGGTGGAGCCTGGGTCGAACGTCTCAACAGCGACGCCGCGGCGTACGGCGGGTCGGGGGTCGTCAACGGCGCGTCGGTCGACGCCACGGCCGAACCGCTCCACGGGCACACCCACCGGATCGCGATCGATCTACCCCCGCTCGGAATCTCGATCCTCGTCCCGGCCGATCCGGGCGAGCTGTGATGGAATGAGTTGACGTGAACCGACAGGTGATGCGCACGAACCAGGCCAGGGTGCTGGCGATGGTGTTGGCCGGCGGCGAGGGCAAGCGCCTCGCCCCGCTCACCACCGACCGCGCCAAGCCGGCCGTCCCGTTCGGTGGCCACTACCGCCTGATCGACTTCGTGCTGTCGAATCTGGTCAACGGCGGTTACCGCAAGATCGTCGTGCTGACGCAGTACAAGAGCCACAGCCTCGACGTGCATCTGTCGCGTACCTGGCGCCTGTCGTCGATGCTCGGCAACTACGTGGTGGGGATCCCGGCCCAGATGCGGCGCGGCCCCCACTGGTACTCGGGTTCGGCCGACGCGATCTTCCAGAACCTCAACCTGATCGAGGACGAGCGGCCCACCCACGTGATGGTGTTCGGCGCCGACCACATCTACCGGATGGACCCGCGGCCGATGCTCAAGCAGCACATCCGTACGGGTGCCGGGCTGACGGTGGCCGGTATCCGGGTGCCGCGTTCGGCCGCCACCGAGTTCGGCGTGATCGACGTCGACCCGACGCCCGGCAGCGCCAAGATCCGCGGCTTCCTCGAGAAGCCGAGCGACCCGCCGGGGTTACCCGGCTCGCCCCACGAGACGCTCGCCTCGATGGGCAACTACCTGTTCGACGCCGACCTGCTGCGCACGCTCGTCACCGAAGACGCGGCGCGCACGTCGAGCAAGCACGACATGGGCGGCGACATCGTGCCCGCCGTGGTCGCCGCCGGCGGTGCCCACGTCTACGACTTCTCCACCAACGTCGTCGACGGCGAAACCGACCGCGACCACGCCTACTGGCGCGATGTCGGCACGCTCGACTCGTACTTCGATTCGCACATGGACCTCGTCGCCCCCGAGCCCGTGTTCAACCTTTACAACTACGACTGGCCGATCTACACGGCGGCCGGCGTGCTCCCCCCGGCCAAGCTCACCGAAGATCACGGGCGCCCCGCCGAAGTGCTCAACTCGATCGTCTGCAACGGCGCGATCGTGTCCGGTGCCAAGGTCTGCGAAGCGGTCGTATCGCCGGCCGTGAAGGTTGCCGGCGGCGCCGAGATCGAGCGTGCGGTACTGCTCGACGGCGTCGAGGTCGGCGCCCGGGCGGTACTGCGCAACGTGATCCTCGACAAGTACGTGCGTGTGCCACCCGGCCTGCAGATCGGTGTCGACCCGGTGCTCGACGTCGAACGCTTCGCCACCCGCGACAACTGCCGCGTCACCGACAGCGGCCTCGTCGTGGTCGGCAAGGGCGACGACCTCAGCGACCTCACGTGACGCTCGAACCAGGCGTACGCGTCCACGCCGACGACGCGCCGGGCGCGTGTCCGAACGTCTTGTTGATCACGCTCGACCAGTTCCGCGGCGACTGCCTCTCGGCAGCCGGCCATCCGGTCGTGCGCACGCCCCACCTCGATGCGCTTGCCTCCGACGGGGTGCGCCTGGCACGGCACTACAGCCAGTGCGCGCCGTGCGGGCCCGGCCGCGCCGCGCTCTACACGGGCATGTACCAGATGAACCACCGGGTGGTCGCCAATGGGACGCCGCTCGACGCCCGTTTCGACAACGTCGCCCTCGCAGCGCGGCGGGCCGGCTACGAGCCGGCGCTGTTCGGGTACACGGACCAGTCGGTCGACCCGCGCACGGTCGCGCCGGGCGATCCGCTGCTGTCCACGTACGAGGGCGTGCTGCCCGGCTTCGACGTGGTGCTCGACCTGACGGGCCATCAGCGGCCGTGGCTGAACTGGCTCGACGCGGTCGGCTACGACGTGTCCGGCGGCCTCGAGGCGGTGCTGACGCGCGAGCACCGCCGGCCCGCCGAGCACAGCCTCACCACGTTCACCACCGACCGGGTGCTCGACTGGCTCGACGCGCAACCGGCGGGCCGGCCGTGGTTCGCGCACGTGTCGTATCTGCGGCCGCATCCGCCCTACTCGGCGCCTGGCGAGTGGTCGCGGATGTACGACCCGGCAGAGGTCGGCGAGCCGATCGCCCCGGTCCCGGAGGGGGAGCGTCCATCGTTCCAGGCGCTCGCCCTGCGGATCGCCGAGGCGGCCGCGCCGACCGACCCGGCCAAGTTGGCCTGGCTGCGGGCGCAGTACTTCGGCAACGTCAGCCACGTCGACCACGAGCTCGGACGGGTGTGGGCCGCGCTCCAGGCGTCGGGGGCGTGGGACGACACGCTGATCGTCGTCACCGCCGACCACGCCGAGATGCTCGGCGACCACGGCTTCGTGCAGAAGCTCGGGTACTGGGAGCCGAGCTATTGGATCCCCGGGATCGTCCGCGACCCTGCCCATCCTGAGGGGCACGGCACCGTCGTGTCGGCGTTCACCGAGAACGTCGACCTGTTCCCGACGATCTGCACCGCGCTCGGCGTCGACGTGCCGGGCCAGTGCGACGGGGTGCCGCTGACACCGTTCCTACGCGGCGAGACGTCGCCGCCGGGGTGGCGCACCGCGGCCCATTGGGAGTACGACTGGCGCGGCTACCTCGTGCAGTTGCAGCCCGACGGCTGGGCCGCGGGGTGGCCGGCCGACCGCACGCTCGAACGCCAGAACCTCGCCGTGCTGCGCGACGCCACCCACGCCTACGTGCAGTTCGGTGACGGCGAGTGGCGGTGCTTCGACCTCGCCGCCGACCCGACCTGGCGGACGACCACCGACGACCCGGCGGTCGTGCTCCCGTTGGCCCAGGCGATGCTGCAGTGGCGCCAGGAGCACGCCGACCGGACCCTCACCGGCATGCTCTGCGAGCGCGGCGGCATCGGCCGCCGGCCCTGACCAACGCCGCCTGCGTCGCTAAGGGATGGATCGCCGCTAGCCGGGGTCGGTGTTGGCGAGTTCCAGCAGCACGTCGGCGTGGCACGGCTCGTCGAGCGGGCAGTAGCACGCCAGATCGCGGCCGCGCAGCTCGCGCCGCACGTCGTCGACGGTCACCGCCAATCGACCGGCACGCAGGTCGGCGCGGTAGCGGCGCACCGCCTCGGCGCGGCCGAGCGCCAGGGGATGCGGGTTCCCCCACTTGGTCGGCCGGCTGACGACGACCGTTCCAGGCGGCAGGTGGGCGCCCTTGCGGCGCGAACGTTGCCGGCGGCGCGGCGGGTCCGGCGCGGCGCCGAGCGCCGGCCCATCGCTCACGGGCGCGTCAGCGCGGCGAGCGGTGCCAACGGCACGATGCCTTCGGCCCGCGCAGCGGATCGGCGTCGACGGTGACGAACGCATCGGCCTGCAAGCGGCACACCGCCAGGTACTCGGCGTCGAGCGTCGTGTTCCAGCCGTTTTCGCGGGCGATCTTCCACGCCGTCCGGCGCGACACACGATCGCCGAGCAGGCGCATCTTCAGCTCGGTCAGGCGCTCGTGCAGGCCGAGCGCTTCAGCTTCGGTGAGGTCGCCGGCGCGCACCGCCTCGAGCAGCATCGCCAGGGCCTGCGAACGGATCATGTTCGGGGCGACGAGTTGGTGGTCGGGGTGGACGGCGAGGTCGTGGGACACGACGTGCAGCAGCGTCGCCGCGTCGAGCACGTAGCGCGCCACGGTCCGCTCAGCGGCGCCGGCGCGGCCGACGCGACCGGCCACGCGACGAGATCGCTTGGAGCACGAGCAACAGCAACACCGCTCCGGCGACGGCCACCAGCAGCGTGCGGATCGAGAAGTCGCCGAGGCCGTCCTCGCCGGCGGCCGCCATCAAGGCGCCGCCGATCAGGGCGCCGAGCACACCGACGACGATCGTGTAGATGCAGCCGGTGCGGTCGTCCTTCACGATCCAGCGGGCGACCAGCCCGGCCAGCAACCCGACGATGACCCAGCTCAGCGGTCCCACGGCCCGCACCCTAGGCCCCTCTAGGCTGCCGGGGCAGGCAGGTGATCTTCATGCCCTTCGATCCGGGCGCATTCGACCAACGACATCTCGACGCGATCGCCGACGCGGAGCAGTCCCCGTATTGGTACGAGGACGCCGACATGCCCGACACCAACCCGACGCTCGTGCGCGTCGAACATTGCGACCTGTGCGTGATCGGTGGCGGCTACACGGGGTTGTGGACGGCGATCCAAGCGAAGGAGCGCAACCCGTCCGCCGACGTCGTGCTGCTCGAAGCGCGGGCGATCGGCTCCGCGGCGAGCGGCCGCAACGGCGGCTTCATGGACGCCAGCCTCACCCACGGAATCGCCAATGCCCAAGCCCGCTGGCCCGACGAGGTCGAGGTGCTCGAACGGCTCGGCCAGACCAACCTCGACGAGATCGAAGCCGCGGTCAAGCGCTACGCCATCGACTGCGACTACGAACGCACCGGCGAGATCAGCGTCGCCACCACCCGTGACGCCGACACCTACCTCGACGAGCTGCGCGACGACTTCGAACAGCTGCAGCGGTTCGGACACGACGTCGTCTGGTTCGACCGCGACGAGATGCAAGCCGAGGTCCACTCGCCCACCTACACGGGCGGCATGTGGGACCGCAAGGGGTGTGTGCTCGTCGACCCGGCGCGGTTGGTGTGGGGCCTCAAGGCCGCCGCCGAGTCGCTCGGTGTGCGGATCTACGAAGACACCGAGGCGACCGGCCTCGACCGCGACGGTGTCGGTGTGCGGGTCACGACGCCGTTGGGTGCGGTGCGCGCCGGCCAGGTGGCCTTGGCCACGAACGCCTTCCCGCCGCTCCTCAAACGGCTCGGCCACTACATCGCCCCGGTGTACGACTACTGCATGGTCACCCAGCCGCTGACGCCCGAGCAGCTCGACGCGATCGGGTGGAAGCGCCGCCAGGGGCTCGGCGACCTCGCCAACCAGTTCCACTACTACCGCCTGACCGAGGACAACCGGATCCTGTGGGGTGGCTACGACGCGATCTACTACTGGGGGGGCAAGGTCGATGCCACCCTGGAGAGCCGCCCCGAGTCGTGGGCCCGGCTGTCGCAGCACTTCTTCGACACGTTCCCGCAGCTCGACGGAATCCAGTTCAGCCACATCTGGGGCGGCGTGATCGATACGAGCTCGCGGTTCTGCGTGTTCGTGGGCCGGGCGATGAGCGGGCGGGTTGCGTACGCGCTCGGCTACACCGGGTTGGGGGTGGCGTCGTCGCGCTTCGGTGCCTCGGTGATGCTCGACCTGCTCGGTGGGCGCAACACGGTGGCGACGCGCACCGAGTTCGTGCGCCAGAAGCCGATCCCGTTCCCGCCCGAGCCGTTCAAGTTCCTCGGCATCAAGGCCACGCAGATGTCGATGAAGCACGAGGACCGCACCGGCAAGCGCAACCTGTGGCTGCGCTCGCTCGACCGCCTCGGCCTCGGCTTCGACTCCTGACGTTTCATCCGGGGTCTGACCCCCGATGAAACATCACGCGGCCAGTTGGAGTGCCCGCTCGACGGCAACGGTCAGCCACGGCTGCTCCGCCAACCGCCGCCTGACGCGGCTGCGTGCGGTCCGCAGCGCGGCGGGGGACATCGCGCCCAGCAGCTCGACATCGGCAGCCATCCCGCGCTCGAGCAAGGCAACCGCAACGAGCCGTTCCGCCTGCGCGCGATTGCGCACGTCGGGGAGCTCGTCGTCGAGTTCGGCGACGGCCAACCGAATCGCCACGTGCCCCAGGCCGGCGCGGCCGCGCACTGAGTCGCCTTCGACGAACTCGCGGTACCCGGCGGGCCCACAGTGCATGTCCGACAACACCGCGGTGTGCAACCACTCGGGCGCCACCGTGGTGCCGACGTACGCGCCGTAGCTCGACCATCGGAACCGGTCGAGGGCGACGACCGGACGCAGGTCGAGTGGGTTGCGGTGTATGTACCGGCCGACCAGGTCGACGTACTCGAAGGAGTCGACGAACTTCGAGTGAAAGCGCCCTCGGAACAGCGCACCGTCGCGTTCACGATGCTGGTTGATCGCCTGCGTGAAGCGCGCCCCGAGGCGCTGCATGAACGCCGACACACCGCCGGCGGGGCAGTGCACGAGCAGGTGGTAGTGATTCGGCATCAGCGCGTAGGCATGGACCTCGACCCCGGTAACGCCGGCCGCCTCGGCGAGCAGATCGAGGAACGTCCGAGCCTCGTGGGCCGTGTGGAACACCACTTGCTTGGCGACGCCACGATTCATCACGTGGTGCCAGCCGTCCTCCGGATCGAGACGCAACCTTCGTGCCATGCCGCGAGCATGACGAACGGGTGTTACATCGGGGGTCAGACCCCGGATGTAACGGCTTGGTAGAGGGCGCGGTGCTCGGCGGCGGGGTTTCGCCAGCTCCAGTCTTCGGTCATGCCGCGTCGTTGCGCCGCGCGCCGGCGGGGCTCGTCGCGCCACAGGCGCGCGGCCCGCCAGATGGCATCCGTGAGCGCCGCGGCCGAGGGGACGTGGGCGGCGATGCCGGTGCCACGGGACGGGACCGCGTCGGCATCAACCACGGTGTCGTGGAGCCCGCCGACGTCGGTGACGACGGGCAGCGTGCCGTACGCCATCGCCTGCATCTGGGCCAGCCCGCACGGCTCGAACCGGCTCGGCATCACGAACAGGTCGGCACCGGCAAAGACTTGGTGCGCGAGCTCGGGGTCGTAGCCCTCCACGAAGGCGAGCCGATCCGGGTGCACCTCGGCCAGGTAGCGAAGCCCGCCGGCCAGGCCGGCCTCTCCGGCACCGAGCACCACGAGCCGGGCCCCGAGGTGGTGCAGGAACGGCACCGTCTCGAGCACCAGGTCGATGCCCTTCTGGTGCACGAGCCGGGACACGACGCCCAGCAGCGGCTCGTCGGCGGCGACGGTCGGCCCACCGAACCGGGCGCGCCCAAGCAGCGCCGCGCGGCAGGCCGCTTTGCCGGCAGCCACCGTCGCCGCGTCGTAGGTGCTGGCGACGTGCGAATCGACGGCGGGGTTCCACTCCTCGGCGTCGATGCCGTTGCGGATGCCGACCAGTGCCTCGCCGCGCGCCGCGAGCTCCCCGTCGAGACCCATTCCGTGCGCCGGTGTGACGACCTCGCGGGCGTACGTCGGGCTGACCGCGATCACTCGATCGGCGAGGCGGATCGCACCGAGCATCGGGTTGGTGACAGCGAAGCCCTCGTATGCCTCGGACCGGTGCGCCATCCGGCCGAGCCAGTCGATGTCGGCCACCCCTTGATGTCCGAGCGTGTGGATCGTGAACACGGTGGGCGGGAGCTCGGCGAGCCACGCGGGCACGGCGGCGGTGTGCCAATCGTTGAGATGCAACACGTCGGGTCGCTCGGCCGCGGCGAGCGCGGCGACCGCCGCGGCGAACCCGAAGAAGCGGACGTCGTTGTCGAGCCAGCCCTCGCCGGTGGCGTCGACGTACGGATTCGGCCGAGGGATACCGGCAGTGGTGACCAGCGTGACCGGGCCGGCGACCGGATGGACGCCGCGCCGGATGCGCGCGGTGCCGCCGGCCCAGTCGGGCACGCGCAACTCACTCTTGCGCTCGCCGTCGAGCGCGGTGCCGGAGTAGTCGGGCAGCACCACGTCGACGGTCTCGCCGTCGGCCCGCAGCTGCCGCACGAGCCCGGCCGCGGCTTCGGCGAGCCCGCCGACCCGGGCGATCGGGGCAAGCTCGGCGGTGGCGAACAGGATCTTCACGCGCGCCTCCCGGTTGTTTCATTGGGGGTCAGACCCCGGATGTAACGGGTCATCGGGCACCGCGCAGGCTTGGGTGGCGGGGGGCCGGTTTGGCGCACGGGCGACCGAGCACGACGACCGAACGGTCGGCAACGAGCACCTTGCGACCGACCGCCTTGGACGCCCGCCGACCCGACGCCGTCGACGTGTCGAAGACGAAGCTCCACCCGCCGGCGAGCTTGCCGGGGATCGTGAAGTTCACCGGTTCGGCGGCGGCGTTGAAGAACACGAGGAAGTCGTCGTCGAGCACCGGGGCGCCGCGCGGGTCGGGGGTGGGGATCGTGGCCCCGTTGAGCCACACGGTGAGGCTCCGTCCGGCCGGATCGTTCCATTCGTGGTCGGTCACCGGTGTGCCGTCGGGCGTGAACCAGCCGATGTCGGTGCGGTCGTGGGGGGTTGCCGCGTGGCCGCGCACCTCGGACCCGATGAACCAACGCCGGCGACGGAACGTCGGGTGCCGGTTGCGGAACGCGATCAGCTCGCGCACGAACGCGAGCAGCTCCTGATCGGCGGCGGCCCAGTCGACCCACGAGGTTTCGTTGTCCTGGCAGTAGGCGTTGTTGTTGCCGTGCTGGGTGCGGCCGAGCTCGTCGCCCATCACCACCATCGGAACGCCCTGGCTGAGCAGCAGCGTCGCCAACATCGCCCGGATTCGGCGCCCGCGCAGCTCCTCGATGGCCGGGTCGTCGGTGGGTCCTTCCACGCCGCTGTTCCACGACAGGTTGTGGTTCTCGCCGTCGCGGTTGTGCTCGCCGTTGGCCGCGTTGTGCTTGTGGTCGTAGGACACGAGGTCGCGCATCGTGAACCCGTCGTGGGCGGTGACGAAGTTGATCGACGCGTTCGGGCGGCGGCCGTTCGACTCGTACAGGTCGGAGCTGCCGGTGAACCGGTAAGCGAACTCGCCGAGCTGACCGTCGTCGCCGCGCCAATACCCGCGCACGTTGTCGCGGTAGCGACCGTTCCACTCCGACCACAACGTCGGGAAGTTGCCGACCTGATAACCGCCCTCGCCGATGTCCCACGGTTCGGCGATCAGCTTGACCTGGCTGATCACGGGGTCCTGCTGGATGATGTCGAAGAACGCCGACAGGCGGTCGACGTCGTGGAGCTCGCGGGCGAGCGCCGAGGCGAGATCGAAGCGGAACCCGTCGACGTGCATCTCGAGGATCCAGTAGCGGAGGCTGTCCATGATCAGGCGGAGCACGTGCGGGTGGCGCACGTTGAGGCTGTTACCGGTGCCGCTGTAGTCGACGTACCGCGACGGGTCGGCCGGGTCGAGCCGGTAGTACACGGCGTTGTCGACGCCGCGCAGCGACAGCGCGGGACCATCGGCGTCGCCTTCGCCGGTGTGGTTGTATACGACGTCGAGGATCACCTCGATTCCGGCCTGGTGGAGCGTCTCGACCATGAACTTGAACTCCTGCACCTGCTGCCCGCCGGTTCCCCACGCGGCGTAGCGGTGGTGCGGGGCGAGGTAGCCGATCGACTGGTAGCCCCAGTAATTGGAGAGCCCGAGATCGACCAGCCGGTGGTCGTCGATGAACTCGTGGACGGGCATCAACTCGACTGCCGTCACGCCGAGCGCGCGCAGGTGGTCGATCGCCGGTTCGGTGGCGAGCCCGGCGTAGGTGCCGCGCAGTTCCGGCGGGATCTCGGGGTGCGTCGCCGTGAAGCCGCGCACGTGCGCTTCGTAGATGACGGTGTGGTGCAGTGGGGTGCGTGGCGGACGGTCGTCGCGCCAGTCGAAGTACGGGTTGATGACGACCGAACGCGGCATGTTCGCGGCCGAGTCGCGCGGGTCGCGCTCGGTGCGCGTGCGCTCGGTGCCGTCGACCCGATGGGCGTACACCTCGGGCCCCCAGGCGATCGGCCCGTCGACGGCTTTGCCGTAGGGATCGAGCAGCAGCTTGGCGTGGTTGTAGCGGTGGCCGTGGGCGGGTTCCCAGGGTCCGTCGACGCGGAACCCGTAGCGCTGCCCCGGCCCGACCCCGGGGAGGTACACGTGGTGGACGAAGTTGTCGACCTCGCTGAGCTCGATGCGGGATTCGTGACCGGTGGCATCGAACAGGCACAGGTCGACGCGCGTCGCGCCCTCCGAGTACAGCGTGAAGTTCGTGCCGCGCCCGTCGTAGGTGGCGCCCTGCGGGAACGGCTCGCCGGGCCAGATCTCGCTGACCCCGGGCACCGGGCGCGGGGTGTGCGGGTCGGTGGTGCCGGGCGTCATCCGATTGACGACACGGTGATCGGACGGTCGGTGTCGGCGGCCCACTCGCCGGCGACGACCGCTTGGGTGTGGTCGGTGCCGGCGACGATGAACTCGGTGAGGCGGAACTCGCCGCGTTCGTGCCCGTAGCCGTCGCCGGCGTCTTCGTAGAGGCGGCCGGTGGCGGTGCCGTCGGGGCCGCGATGGGCGAGCAGGGTGAGCTCGTCGAGCGGCCGCGCGTCGCTCCATTGGACCACCGGTCCGAGCGGCAGCAGCGCGCCCGGCCGCAGGTACAGCTCGGGCAGGTCGAGGTCGGCGATGTCGCCGTCGACCACTTCGATACGGCGCCAGCCGACCGGCACCGGGGCGGTGGCCCCCGCCCGCTGGGGAGTGACGTCGGCGCGCACGTACAGATCGGCGCCGAGCAGGAACGCCGTGTCGACGGCGCGCAGGTGCGGATCGGCAGGATCGGCGAAGTACGCCGGGCGCATGATCGGCAGGCCGGTGGTGCTGGCCTCGTGGGCGAGCGTGTAGAGGTACGGGAGCAGGCGGTAGCGCCGCTCGAGCGCGCGTCGGCAGGTGGCTTCGACGGCAGCCCCGAACGCCCACGGCTCCTGATCGCCGCGAGTCTTCATGTTGTGGTTGCGGGCGAACGGGAACAGGCAACCGATGCCCATCCAACGGGCGAGCAGCGCGCCGGTGCACTCCTCGGTGAACCCCCCGATGTCTGGCCCCGCGATCGGCTGGCCGGACAAGCCGAGGTTGAGCGCCATCGGGATCGACCAGGCGAGGTGTTCCCAGGTGCTGGCGTTGTCGCCCGTCCACGTCGACGCGTAGCGGTGCCCGCCGAGGAACGACGAGCGGGTCAGCAGGAACGGGCGCTGGTCGGGCTTGGCGGCGCGCATGCCGGCGTGGCTGGCACGGGTCATCTGCATGCCGTACAGGTTGCGGTACCTGGCGTGCGGGCCCGGTCCGCCGAGCTCCTCGTCGGCGCGGTGTCGCACGTCGGGCGGGAGCGCCTTGTCGGGGAGGTCCTCGAGGTTGGCGGGTTCGTTCATGTCGTTCCACACGGCGTC
>JAEZFY010000054.1 GCA_023417265.1 Actinomycetes bacterium
CCGGCGTGGAGGGCCAGCTCGGCGCGCAGCAGGCGTCGCTCGAGCGCAGCCGCTGGGTCGTCGTCAGGCGGCGTCGCCGATACCGCCCACCCGGCGATCTCGAACGCCGCGTCGACGCCGCCGCGCACCGAAGCCTCGCGGGCGGCAGCCTCGAGTTGGTGGGCCAACGCGGCATCGGGGTGCAGGTCGGCGGCGAGGTGCCCGGCCCGTTCGACCGCGTCGTCGACGGTGGTGGCGAGCGCGGCGTGCAAGCTGCGCCGCTGTTCGGCGGTCAGCGAGTCGAGCGCGGCCGCGGCCAGCAGCGGATGCCGGAAGGCGACCACGCTGGTGCCCGCCGAGGTGCGCCGCACGTGCACGACCCCCGCCGTCTCGGCGGGGGCCAGCGTGGCCAGCACGTCGACGTCGGGGAGCGCCCGGGCGAGCACGTCGACGGTGGGCGACACGGTCAGCGCGGCGGCGCCGAGCGTGCGCCGCGTCGCGACCGGCAGCGACGCCACGCGCTGCCCGATCGTGGCCCGCAGCGAGTCGGGGAGCGCGGCGGCGTCGAGCGGTGTGCCGGCCACCACCATCCGGGCCAGTTCGAGCGCGTACAGCGGGTTGCCGCCGGTGCGCTGGTGGAGTTGGGCGAGTTCGGCGCGACCGAACGTCACGCCGGTGGCGGCGGCGATGATCTCGCGCAAGCTGGCGAGGCTGAGCCCTCCGAGCTCGACCCGGGAGAGGTGCTCGAGCGGCACGATCCGTTCGGCTTCGAACGGGCGTGGCTCGCCGGCTCGGTGAACGAGCAGCACCAAGGCTCGGCGGGTGCCCGCGCCGCGCAGCGCGTACGCGATCGCGCCAGCGCTGGCCGCGTCGAGCCAGTGGTAGTCGTCGATCGCCACGAGCAGTGGCGGGGCCGGGTCGCGCACGGCGTCGAGCAGGCCGGCCAGGCCGAACGCCACCAGTTCGGGTTCGACCGGGGCGGGCCGGGTGGCGCTCAGGGCGGCGTCGACGTTGGCGATGTAGGTGGCCGTCGCCGGGTCGCTGGCGGCGGCTCGGAACCCGTGCGCGAGCTGGGCGAGGCCGGTCCACGGGAACGCCGCTTCGGCCGCTGTCGGCGCGGCTCGGATCAGCTGCCAACCGTTCGCCGCGGCGTGGGCCGTGACCGCGGCCAGCACCGTCGACTTGCCGACGCCGGCATCACCGGTGAGCTCGACGACCTGCCCCGGGCCGCCCGCGGCGACGCCGTCGAGGAGCTCGGTGAGTCGCTCGATCTCGTCGCGACGGCCGATTGCGTCAGCGCCCACCAGCACCATCGTAGAACCGGCCCGATCGCGCCCCTAGCCTGAGAGCGCCATGTCCGGGACCCAGCGCGCTTTCTACGTCGAGACGCTCGGCTGCCCGAAGAACCAAGTCGACTCCGACAAGCTCGTCGGCACGCTGCTCGCCGACGGCATGCAGCCCACCGACGACGCCGCCGGCGCCGACCTCGTCGTGGTCAACACGTGCGCGTTCATCGACGCCGCCCGGCGCGAGTCGATCGACACGATCCTCGCCCTCGAACAGGTGAAGCGCAGCGACGCGCGCCTCGTCGTCACCGGCTGCATGGCCGAGCGCTACGGCGACGAACTGGCCGAGGCGCTCCCCGAGGTCGACCGGATCGCCGGCTTCGGTGTGCCGCTGATCGAACCCGCCGCGACCGCGGGCTCGGGCCGCACGCTGATCCCCGTTGCCAGCGCACCGCTGCCCGAGCTCGACCTGCTCAACCTGCCGCGGCCGCGGTCGGCGAGCCCGTGGGCGTACGTCAAGATCGCCGAGGGCTGCGACCGCACCTGCGGGTTTTGCGCGATCCCGAGCTTCCGTGGGCCGCAGCGCAGCCGCGACGTCGCCCAGATCGTCGACGAGGTGGCCGGGCTCGGTGTTCGCGAGATCGTGCTCGTCGCCCAGGACCTCGCCTCGTACGGCAAGGACCGCCCGGGCGAGCTCGGCGCCGGGGCGATCGTGCCGCTCGTGCAGGCGGTCGCCGAGCAGCTCGGCCGCGCCGGCGAGGGTTGGGTGCGCCTGCTGTACCTCTACCCGAGCGATCTCAGCGACGCCCTGATCGACACGATGCTGGCCACCGGGGTGCCGTACTTCGACCTGTCGTTGCAGCACGTGTCCAAGCCACACCTGCGGCGGATGCGCCGCTGGGGTGACGGCGACCGCTTCCTCCGCCGGATCGGCGACATCCGTGCCGCCGCGCCCGACGCCGCCTTCCGCTCCAACTTCATCGTCGGCTATCCCGGCGAAACCGAGCGCGATCACGACGAACTGCTCGACTTCGTCGCCGCCGCCGAGCTCGACTGGTGCGGGTTCTTCGAGTACTCGCCCGAGCAGGGCACCTACGCCTACGAGCTGCCCGGCGCGGTGCCGGTCGGGTTGATGAACGAACGCATCGCCGAGCTGCGCGAGCTCCAGGACGACATCACCGCGGCCCGCGGCGACGCCCAGATCGGCAAGCGCGTGCGGGTCCTGGTCGACGCCCCCGGAATCGCCCGCTCCACGCGCGAAGCACCCGAGATCGACGGTGTCATCCACGTCGCCGCCGGTCTGCCGGTCGGCCAGTTCGCCGATGTCGAGATCGTCGACGCGCTCGGCCCTGACCTGATCGCCGCTGGGGGAGTGGTCGCGGAGGACCGCGACTGATGCCGGTCAACCCCAACGCGCTCGCCACGTGGGCGAACGCGATCACGGCCGCCCGGCTGGCGCTGTCGCCGCTGATGTTCCTGGTGATCCCCGACCACGACCGGGGGGCGTGGGTGGCGTTCCTGTTGTGGTTCGCGCTGTGCGTCAGCGACGGCATCGACGGCTGGCTCGCCCGCAAGCACGGCACGACGTCGAGCGGAGCGTTCCTCGACCCGCTCGCCGACAAGGTGCTCGTGCTCGGCGCGATGTTCACGCTCGTCGCCCGCGACGTGTTCTGGATCGTGCCGGTGGCGATCATCGCCGGCCGCGAAGTGGTCATCTCGGTGTACCGCACGGTCGTCGCCTCGAAGGGCGTCAGCGTGCCCGCCAGCCGGCTCGCCAAGTACAAGACGCTGTTCCAGCAGCTCAGTGTCGGCTTCGCGTTGTGGCCGTGGTTCGCCGACGACACCCCGTGGTTCTGGAACACGTTGCTGTGGATCGCCGTGGCCCTGGCGGTGCTCAGTGCGGTGCAGTATTTCTGGGTGTCGACCCGCGCCGCCGAGCCGGTCACGGCGAGCTTGTAGGCGCACCTCGGCGGCACCCCCGTCCCGGGCCGTAGTCTCGCCGGCATGCGGTGTGACGTGCTCGCGGTGGGAACCGAGTTGTTGTTGGGGCAGATCGTCGACACGAACTCGGCGTGGCTCGGCGAGCAGCTCGCCGCCCGCGGCATCGACTCGCTCGTGCAGGTGAAGGTCGGCGACAACGTCGGCCGGATCGTGCAGCAGCTGCGCCGCCGGCTCGACGAGGCCGACGCGGTCATCATCTGCGGCGGTCTCGGCCCGACCCACGACGACCTCACCCGGGAGGCGATCGCCGAGGTGATGGGCGTCGAGCTCGTCGAGGACGCCGCGGTCGCCGAGGTGATCACCGAGATGTTCGCGCGCCGCGGCCGGCGGATGTCGATGAACAACCTGCGCCAGGCGTTGGTGCCGGTCGGAGCGACGGTGATCCCGCAGACCCGCGGCACGGCACCCGGGCTGATCTGCCCGGTCGGCGACAAGGTCGTGTTCGCCGTGCCCGGCGTGCCGCACGAGCTGATGGACATGTTCGAGCGCGGCATCGCCCCCGAGCTGGCGCGACGGGCGGGCACCGCGGCGGTGATCGTGTCGCGGGTGCTGCGCACGTGGGGCGACAGCGAGAGCGGCCTCAACGAGCGCCTCGACGACCTGATCGACGAGCTCGACCGCGCCGGCAACCCGACGCTGGCGTTCCTCGCCAGCGGGTGGGAGGGCATCAAGATCCGCCTCACCGCCAAGAACGACACGGAGGCCGGGTGCGCCCGGGTGCTCGACGAGTGGGAACAGCGCGTGCGGGCCGTCGTCGGCGAGATCGTGTTCGGGGTCGACACCGACACGATGGAGTCGGTGGTGCTCGAGCTGTTGCGCGGGCGGGGATGGACGCTCGGCACCGCCGAGTCGGTCACCGGCGGGCTCGTCGGTGCGCGCCTCACCGGCGTGCCGGGGGCCTCCGACGTGTACCGCGGGGCCGTCGTGGCGTACGCCTCCGACGTCAAGTTCGAGGTGCTCGGCGTGCCCCCGGGCCCGGTCGTCGCACCCGACACGGCGTTGGCGATGGCCCACGGCGCCCGCCGTGTGCTCGGCTGCGACGTCGCCCTCGGCCTCACCGGCGTCGCCGGGCCCGACGAGCAGGACGGCCAGCCGGTCGGTTCGCTGCACGTCGGCCTGGTG